>CANJOG010000077.1 GCA_947475475.1 Acetobacteraceae bacterium | reverse complement strand
GTGCGAAAAAACCGACATCAGCTACTCAGCCATCATCAGTTTCGCGTGCGCGCTGATGCTGGTTAAATCTGTCCACACAGCCTAGTCTCCGCGCCAGACACAGGGGAGAAACGCCATGCTGTTCGCCATCTATTGCAACGACAAGCCGGCCCACGTGGAGCTGCGCCTCGCGACGCGGCCGAAGCATCTCGAATATTTGAAGTCCTGGGGCAAGAAGTTGACGCTGGGCGGGCCGATGCTCGATCCTGAAGGCAAGCCGATCGGGTCCATCGTGCTGCTGGAAGCGGCCGATCGCGCCGAGGCGGAGGCCTATGTGGCGGGCGATCCGTACACCAAGGCTGGGCTGTTCGAGAGCTCCTTCATCCGGCCGATGCGCATCGTGGTGAAGGATGGCGAGCTGCTCGGATGAAATACTGGCTGGTCAAATCCGAGCCTGACGCTTTCTCCTGGGATCAGCAGGTGGAAAATGGCGTGGAGCCCTGGACCGGGGTGCGCAATCACACCGCCAAACTGAACATGATGGCGATGAAGAAGGGTGATCGTGCCTTCTTCTACCATTCCAATATCGGCAAGGAGATTGTCGGTGTGGTGGAGGTGGCGCGCGAGGCCTATCCGGACCCGAGCGCGGAATCCGGGCCCTGGGTCTGCGTGGATATGAAGGCGGTCGGCCCGATGCCGAAGCCGATCACGCTGGCAGCGATCAAGGCCGATCCGTCGTTGGAAGGGATGGCGTTGCTGCGGCAGTCGCGCCTGTCGGTGGGGCCGGTGACCGAGGCGGAGTGGAAATATCTCTGCAAAGTCGGTGGCTGGAAGGGCAAGTGAGACGGCTTTGCTCCGTCGATGACATTCCGGATGGCGAGGCGCGGGGGTTTCCCGCACCTGCCGGGCGGTTTGTCGGATTATTCGCGGTGCGGCAGGGCGAGGTGGTGCGGGTCTATGTGAATGCCTGCCCGCATATCGGCATTTCACTCGAATGGGCGGATCACCGGTTTCTCAATGCGGAGCGCACGCTGGTGGTGTGCGGCACGCATGGGGCGGAATTTCGCATCGAGGATGGCGTGTGCATCCACGGCCCCTGCAAGGGGGACCGGTTGGAGGCGGTGGCGGCGGAGATCAGGGACGGGGTGGTGTTTGTCCCTGAGTCCGCCGGCCTTTGATAAGGTGAATCAGCCAGGCAGGTTCAGGATTTTCCGCGATTCTGCGTAGGTGGCGACGGGGCGGCCGACCTCGTTGCAGAGCGCGATGGCTTCCTGGAGGAGTTCCATATTGGTGGGCTTCCGCTCGGGGTCGAAATGTTCCTCGATGCCGACATGCAGATGGCCTCCGAGTTCGAGCGCGAGCCTGGCCACCGGTGTCTTCATCAGATCGCCGCCCCAGACGGAGACGGACCAGGGGATAGTGGTGCCTTCCAGCATGTCCAGATAGGCGAGCAGCGCGTTCTTCGTGGGCGGCAGGCCGAAGGTGACGCCCTTGCCGCGCGCGGTGAGGCCCCATTCGCCGCCGAAATAGAATTTCGCCATGGTGCCCTGGGGCAGTTTGCCGGCGCGATACCAGGCGAGCGTGGTCTGCAGGAAGCCGGGCTCGTAGATCGCCAGCGTCGGGCCCCATTTCATCTCGGTGCCCATGGTGAAGGCGTATTCGATATCGGCGTAGCTGTTGATGTAGGTGAAGCCCTGCGGCAGGCCGTCGGCGCGCGGATAGCCGAGATTGACCGGGCCGGGATCGACCACGCCGAGCGGAAGTGGCACTTCGGCGGCGATGAACGGATAATGTGAATACCGGTCGGACATTTTGTCTTCATGCGTGCCGTCGGACTGGTTCACCGCGAGCGTGGGGTTCCAGAGGATTTCCGGGCGCTTGGTCAGGATCGGCTTCCAGGCGGCGAGGTAGAGCTCGGCGCCGCGCTTACCCTGGGCGCGGATATCCTCGTTATGGGCGTGGATGATGCAGTCCGCCGTGTCGGTCAGCGCCTGGACGTCGCGGATGATCGCTTCGGGCCCCATCGGCACGTTGGGATTGCGGTCCGGCGTGACGCCGCCATTGATGGCGACTTCGAGGACGACTGGTGCGGTGCTCATGCTCGGATGCTTCCTTCCCGGTGGACTTGTTGGGCAGGCTAGCACGGGCGGGCGCCGAGGTCAGCTCCGGTGGCCGCTCACCTCGGCGCCGGCGTCGGGTTTGAGGGCGTAGGCATCGAGCGTGGCGAAGACGCCGAGCCCGGCGGTCATCAGGAAGGCGAGCTGGAAGTCCATCAGGGTGGGGCCCGACGCGCCGGGAGCGCCGCCATGCAGGAGTGGGGCGATCTGGAGTGTCACGGCGCCGATGGCGATGCCGAGGCCGACGCCGAGCTGGTTGACCATCGAGTTGAAGCCATTGGCACGTGACATCTGCTCCTGAGGGATGTCGGCGAAGGTGAGCGTCGAGATGGCGGTGAACTGCATCGAGCGGAACATACCGGCGAGGAACAGCACCACGGCGATGACGGCGTAGGGCGTGGCTGGCGAGAACAGCGAGAAGCCGGCGATGGTGGCGGCCGAGAGCAGACCGTTGAGAATGAGAATGCGCCGGAAGCCAAATCGGCGGAGCGCCTGGGTGGTAAAGAGTTTCATCACCAGGTTGCCGGCGAACAGCCAGAGTACCAGCAGGCCGGATTCGAAGGGGTTGAGGCCGAAGGCGAGCTGGAACATCAGCGGCAGCAGGAACGGCGCCGAATGCACCGAGGTGCGGAACAGCGTGCCGCCGATGACTGAGACGGAGAAGCTGCGAGCCGCCATGGCAGAGAGGTCGATCATCGGCTCGGCGGTGCGGCGCAGATGGCGGCAGGCGATGATGCCGGTGAGCAGTCCGGCGACGAGCAGGACGAAGGCGAGGCGCCAGTTCGGCTGCTGCTGGCCGAGGAGTTCGAGGCCCCAGAGCAGCAGGCCCAGCGTGATGCCGGTGAGCAGGAAGCCGGCGAGGTCGAAGCGGCGTCGGATGATCGGGTCATTGCCCCGGATGACCAAGGCGGTGGCGATGAGGGCGATGACGCCGAGCGGCACGTTGATGAAGAAGTTCCAGCGCCAGTCGAACCAGGTGGTGATGAAGCCGCCGATCGCCGGGCCGAGCACCGGGGCGGTAAGTGCCGGCCAGACGAGGACGGCGATGGCGTGCACGAGGTCGCGCTTTTCGGTATTGCGCAGCACGATGAGGCGGCCGACCGGGGACATCATCGCGCCGGCCATGCCCTGCAGCACGCGGGCTGCGGTGAAAGTCTCTACCGAACCGGCGAGGCCGCAGAGGATGGAGGCAATGCTGAACAGGGCGATGGCGGCGGTGAAGACGCGGCGGGCGCCGAGGCGGTCCGCCACCCAACCGCTGGCCGGCACGCAGACCGCCATGGCGAGCAGATAGGCGGCCATGCCGATGGAGAGGTTCACCGCTGGGACGGAGAAATCCTCGGCAATGCGCGGCAGGGCGGTGGCGATGATGGTGGAGTCGAGCACCTCGATGAAGAAGACGCCTGCGACGATGAAGGTGGCGGCGGTCAGGCGCCGTGCGTCGTGCTGGCGGGTTTCCTGGGGGGCTTCTTGGGTGGCCATCATGGCGGCGGAAGATGAACGCGCGCCCCCGGTGCCGCAAGCCTCGTGGAGGCGAAGACCGTGCGACGTGTTAAGGCGGTGCGACGCGTTAAGGTGGGCGTCAATGCGGCCGAAAGGTTTCCAAGTGCCTATCGGGTGCTCTAGATGCCGGACTTGCTTGGGCAGGGGGTTTTGAGTGGCGCAGCAGAAGCAGGCAGCCGGGCGGAAGACGGCCAAGACGGCAACGGTGGTCAAGGCGGGCAAGGGCATTGCCGCCAAGGCCGTGAAACCACCCGCGCCGCGTGGGCAGAAGTCGGATGCGGCTCTGTATTATATCTCTGCGGGGTATACGACAGTCGGCAAGGAACTTTACGGCATCCAGGCCGCCTCGGAAGGGGTGATGCGGGCGATCGCGCGCTATGCCGGCCTGCCGCGCTTCCCGGCGGTGACGCATAGCAATGAGGAATCCGCGGTCTTTGCTGATACAATCAAGAAGCTGAACCCCGCTCTGGAGACGGTGCGCATCCATCCGATGGCGACGGCGCCGCTGGCCGATGTCGGGACGCTGTTGGTGCCTGGCCCGGTGCTGGATAATTTCGCATGGTCGCGCCGGCTGGTTGATTCGCGCGGCTGGTCGATTGTCGGCGTGACGCATGCGACCTCGACGGAAATTGTCATGGACGGGCTGGTCAGCATGGCGGTGGCGCCGGTTGAGCCGTGGGACGCGATCGTCTGCACGTCCAACGCTGTGCGGTCGAATGTGCTCTGGATGATCGAGCAGCAGGAGGCGCATCTCACGGAGCGCTTCGGCAAGCTCAAGTTCCGCCGGCCGCAATTGCCGATGATCCCGCTCGGCATCGAATGCCGCGATTTCGCCCGCTCCGATGAATTGCGCACCCAGGGTCGGCAGCGCCTCGGGATCGGGCCGGATGATGTGGTGCTGCTCTGGGTCGGGCGGATGAGCCACAATACCAAGGCGCATCCGATGCCGATCTTCCTCGCCGCCGAGCGCGCGGCGCGGGAATTCGGCAAGCCTCTGTTCCTGCTCATGGCCGGCTGGTGGGGCGATACCGCGACCGAACAGGCATATCGGGCCGCGGCGCATACGCTCTGCCCCAATGTGCGCTGCGCCTTTGTCGATGGGCGGCTGCCGGATGTGCGCAAGTCGATCTGGTCGCTCGGCGATATCTTTGTCTCGCCGGTCGATAACATCCAGGAGAGTTTCGGCCTGACGCCGCTGGAAGCCATGGCGGCCGGGCTGCCGGTGGTGGCGAGCGACTGGGACGGGTATCGCGACACGGTGCGGCACGGGGTGGACGGGTTCCTGATCCCGACCTATGCGCCAGGGCCTGGTTTGGGGCGCGAACTGGGGCAGGGGCTGGCGAACAAGCAGATGAACTATGACGCCTATCTCGGCACGGTGGCGCAGCATGTGGTGGTGGATATTCCGGCCATGGCGGATGCCATCCTGACGCTGGCGCGCGATGCCGGGCTGCGGCGGCGCATGGGGGCGGCGGGGTACAAGCGGGCGCGCGGCGAGTATGAATGGCGGGTCATCATCGGCCGTTACCGCGACTTGTGGCGCGACCTCGCCGAGATGCGTGCAAAGGCGCCTGTGCGGAAGCTGCGCAAGCTGGAGACCAAGCCGGCCTGCCCCGATCCCTTCGATGCGTTCCATTCCTATCCGACCGACAAGCCGGGAGAGACGCATCGCATTGTTGCTGGCGCTTTGCCTGCCGGGCGGATCGCGGAAGTGCGGCAGTCGCAGATTGTGGCACCCAACAATCCGTTCCTGCCGCCGGTGGAAGAGGCCGCCCGGCTGTCTGCCTGCGCCGATGGCCGTACGATCGGGGAGGCGCTGGATCGATTGCCCCCGCCGCGTCGGCGCGATGCGATGCGCAGCGTGATGTGGCTGGCGAAATACGATTTTATCGTGATCTTGCCGCCGGCGAAGAAGGTGGTTGCCAGGAAGGCGATGGCCAGGAAGGCGATGGCCAAGAAGGCAATGGCCAGGAAGGCAATGGTTGCGAAGAAGGCTGTGGCGACAAAGCATGTGGCGACAAAGCCTGTGGCAAAAAAGCCGGTCGCGAAAAAGCCAGTTGCCAAGGGCAAGGCGGTGGCGCGTCGGCGGTGATCAGTTTGCGGTGAAGAGCCGCACCGTCTCACGTCTGCCGCGCGAGTAATTATAGCCGCTGACCGTGCCCACTGCTTGTGGAGCGAGTGCGAGGCGCTGCGCCTCCTGCTCGAAGTCGGCCTGATCACGGTTGCCGATGGCGACCAGCGCGCGGCCGTGATTGGCGGCGAGGAAGCGGGCAGCTTCGTCGCCACCGAGGAGAAGTTTTGTGTCGGTGCCCGCGAGGAAGACCATGCTGGGCTCGTGGTAGCCGGTGGCGGCGAAGAGTGGCAGTCCGGCGCGGGCGCGTGCCTCGGCGATGGGGGGCGACATGAACAGACCGGCGAGATTGGGCAGTTCGAGGCCGAACACGGCCCAATAGAGCAGCGGTGCAAGCAGCGCGGCGGCGAGGCGGGGAAGGCCGGGGGCGGCGCGCAGTAGCAGGAAGGCCAGGGCGGCCACGCAGAGTAGCGCCGGGAGGCCGAGCAGGATGGACTCGCCGGTCACGATAGGGAGCGCCAGAGAGGCGCCTGCTAGGGCGGCGGCGCACAGCGCGAAGGCGGCAACGGACAGGCGTTGGGACCAGAGCGGCACGTGCAGGCCGCGTGTGAGCAGGGCGGCGGCCGCCAGCGCCAGGGCCGGATAGAGTGGCAGCGTGTAGTGCGGCAGCTTGGTGGGGGTGGCCTCGAAGACGATCCATGCGGGCACGGTCCAGCAGATCAGCAAGCGCGCCCAGTCTTCCCGCCGGGCGATCCAGACGGCGGGCAGGGCGCGCAGCACCGGGATGGTGAAGGGGAAGGCGAGCATCGCCAGCAGCACGGCATGGGTGCCGGGCGGTCCCCAATGGCCTTCGGCGCCGCCCGCCATCTTGCCGGCGAGGTCATTGCCCACCGCTTCGCGGAAAAACGCGCCGTGGGTTTCCAGCAGGATGGCGATGAACCAGGGCAGCACGATCAGCAGCATCAGCGGGATGCCCCAGGCGGGACGGAGGGCGAGCATCCAGCGCGCGCGGCGCTCCCAGAGTGCGAGGCTGAGTGCGGTGAGGCCCACCACCATGGGCGTGATCGGGCCTTTGATGAGGATGCCGGCGCCGAGTGCGATCCAGAACAGGGCGGCGTGGCGGCTTGTCATGGACTGGGGGGCGGACCAGGCGCGGGCGAAGAGCGCCATGACCAGGGTGGTGGCGCCGAGCAGGGCGGCGTCGGTTTTGGCGATATGCGCCTCGATGGTGAGGATGACCGAGCCGCCGAGGATCAGGCCGGCGATCAGGCCGGCTTTGTCGCTGAGGATATGTCGGCCGATGGCATGGGTGGCGAGAACGGCGAGCAGAGCGCCGAGCAAGGAAGGGGTGCGGTAGGGCCAGACGGGATTGCCGGTGGCGATGCCGAGTGCCTGGGCGGCGGCGGCGGGGCCGACCTGCAACCAGTGTATGCCGATTGGCTTCTTGTTGCGCGCCCCTCCGTGCCAACAACGATGAGACATCGACCCCCCGGAAGTTTACCCTTGAGGGCGACAGGTGAGACATCGAAATGGTCATGCCCCGCACGGCAGCCGCAGCCCTCCCATCCGCCGGTGGTGCTGAAACCGAGGAAGGCCCCAGGCCGACGCTGGTTTCAGCGCCACCGGCGGCCTCGCCCGAACTCCTGGACCGGCCGCGCCGGCGACGGACATTCACCGCGGCCGACAAGGTCCGGATCCTGGCCGAGATCGACCGGGCCGGGCCCGGTGGCTGCGGAGCCATCCTGCGACGTGAGGGGCTCTATTCCTCGGCCCTGACCGACTGGCGTCGCCAGCGCGACACCGGAGCTTATGAGGCACTCAAGGCGG
>CANJOG010000076.1 GCA_947475475.1 Acetobacteraceae bacterium | reverse complement strand
TCAGCCGCGCGCGGCCAGGGCAGCCCGGTGGATCATCTCGACGATGTGGTGCAGGACGTGCTGCTGACCATCCATCGTGTCCGCCATACCTACGATCCGGACCGGCCGCTGACGGCCTGGGCACGCGCGATCACCCAGCGCCGCGCGATCGACCTGATGCGGCGGAGCACGCGGCGCGGCATGACCGAAATACACGCCCCGCTGGCCTATGAGGCCGTGCACGACCCTGCCCCCAGCCCGGCGGACGCGGCCTTCCACGGTGCCGATCGCGGTGCGCTCCACCTGGCCATCGCAAAACTGCCAGACGGACAGCGCGACGCGGTCCAGCGGCTTGCCCTGGCCGAGCAATCGCTCGACGAGGCATCGCGGGAGACCGGGAAGACCAAAGTGTCGTTGAAAGTCGCCCTGCATCGCGGCCTAAAATCGCTGCGGTCCATCATGGAGACCCGGCCATGAGCGGCGCGCGAATACCTCCCGGACCAGGGAATGCCCCCGATCTGGATGGCCTGATTGGCCGGCTTTCCGTCGACTTACGGCCGGTGCGCCGGCTGCTGCCCCCGCCTTTGCAAGCCGCGCTTTGGCTGGCCGTGCCCCTGGTCATGGCCGCCGGATTGCTCGTGGTGGCCCATGTCGATCTGGCCGCACTCGCCGCGCGCATGCTGGCGGAGCCCGATATGTGGCTCGCCAATGGCGGCGCCGTGATTACCGCGGTGCTGGCAACCATTGCCGCCTTCATGCTGGGCCGGCCGGATCGTGGGCCTGGCTGGGCCTGGCTGCCGGTGCCCGCCGCCATCGTCTGGATCGGCGCCAGCGGGCTTGGTTGCCTGCGCGAGACGCTGTTGCCCGGCACGGTCATCCTGTCGCTGGGCGAGGCGAGCCATTGCATGATGATTATCGTGGCGATTGCCGTCCCGCTCTCTCTGATGATGGGGCTGATGCTGTTCCGCACCGCCTCGCCCTATCCGGACCTGACCGCGACAATGGCCGGGCTGGCGTGTGCAGCGGCTTCGGCAATGCTGCTGGAGCTGATCCATCCGGTGGATGCGGCGGCCTCGGACCTGATCATGCATGCACTCGCGGTGATCATCGTGATCCTGGTCAACCGGACGCTCGGCGGAAAAATTTTCCACCGAATTTGATTGCCTTGTGTAACCGCCGCCGGCACGGCGCGAACGATAAGCGGCCTTTGGCGCCCTTCGGCACCCCCGCGATTCATTCTGGCGGAATGAATCGAGCTGGGTCGGCGTCCATGGGACACCGGACTGAACTCTCTCGCCAGGCAGCGTGCGTTTCTACTGCCCACCCCGTCGCCACGGCAGAGTAGCACGCTGTTGCACCCCCCCGCATGCGGGAGAGGTCGTCAGACCGGCAAGAAGAGGGCGAGACCCCTATTCTCACCCGCCTTCTGGGCGGCCACGGAGTTCCTCCGTGGCCGCCTTTTTATTGTGGGGCTGCATGTGCCTCAGCTATGCGCCGCGGGAGGCCGGCCCGGTACGCGGGCCATAACGGTGGCAGCGAAACCGCCATCGACGGTGATGTGCTGGCCGGTGACATAGGCGCAATCCGGGCTGAGCAGGCTGGCGACCACGCCGGCAATATCGGCAGGCTGGCCGATCCGCCCCAAGGGCACGATCGCATTGCGGGCGCGGGCAAACTCCGCATTGGCATAAACGGCAGCCGCATGGCGGGTGCGGATAATGCCCGGTGCGATGGCATTCACACGAATACCGTCACCGGCCCATTCGGTGGCGAGCAACTGCACAAGGCTCGCCTCGGCGGCTTTCGAGGGCGTGTAGGCGCCGTAATTGATCTGCGGATAGTCGGCGGCGATCGAGGTGATGGCGACTATCGAGCCGCCCGTGCCCTCGGCGGCAGCCTGCTTCAGCGCCGGATGCGCGGCACGGGCGAGCAGCCAGGTGGCGCGGGTATTCACCGCGAAGATCGCGTCCCAATCCTCGACGGAGAGGTCCAGCAATGGTCCCTGGCGGCGCAGGCCGGCATTGGCTACCAGCGCGTCCAGCCCGCCACAGAATGCCACCGCCTCGGCGACCAGCCTTGCCGGGACGGACGGATCGGCGAGATCGCCAGTGACGGAGAGCGCATCGGCGCCGAGGGCGCGCAGGTCGGAGATGATTTCATCAGCATCGCCCGGCCGTGTGCCGGTGGTCGCCGCGACGATTTTTGCGCGCAGCCCCTTCGCGTCGGCATCGCGCGCGAGTTTGCGGCAGATCTCGCCGCCAATACCGCCAGGATTGGCGCCGGTGACCAGGACACGCATGGTTTCCCTCCCGATTATCTTGGGAGGAACCTAGAGTAACTCCCGCTCGAGCGGAATTGTCCGAACGGGAGGCTGTGCTCAGCTCATGGTCGAGCCATGGTCGTCGCGCAGGCTTCCACCATAGGCAGCCGCCGCACTGGCGACGAAGGCACCGATCAGCATCGACAGGGCAGTGAAGATGGCGAATTGTGCAGCCGCTTTACGTGCGGCATCCGCTGCCTGCCTGGCCTTCAAGTCCGCTGCTTTGGCACGGCCGATTGCATCGTCGACCCGCTTCTGCGCGTCCGCCGGTGAAATCCCGGTGCGGCTCGCGACGAGTTGGGCGAGGTAGGTCCGGTCGGTCGGCGGGACGTCACCGGTGGCGATGCCGGAGCCGAGGATACGACTGGCCTGGCCAATGGCACTCGCCGCGTCCGGCGCATCCGGACGATCCGAGCGAAACAGGCTGTCCATGTCGTAGCCGGTGACGCCAGAGGCCGCCTGGGCAGCAATCTGGCCAGCGCCATGGACAGCACCGCCCGCAACCGTGGCGGCGGCACGAAATCCGCCACCAACGATGGCGGAGGCCGCCGCGGCGAGAAACAACGCGCCAACGACGGTCGCCAGCGCCCAGGTGAGAAAGCCATGTGCCGTATCGCGAAAGAAAACCTCATGGGTATGGACGCCGACCCATTTGGTGCGCAGCCGGCCCGTGATGTAGCCGCCGATAGCAGCGGACAGCCATTGCACCACAATGAGGCCGATGCCCGCGACGATGGTAAAGGTTGTTGCGGAGGCTCCAACATTGGACCAGGGCGAGATTGATGTCAGGCCAAAGCCCGCGCCGAGTGCAATGAGCACCAGCGTGATCGAGAGCGTCGCACAGGTGCCGGCCAGAATCGCTGGCCAGCTTACCGCGGCATGCGAGGATTCACTTGGTGCCACCCCGTATGTCGCGGACTCACTCGGGAGAACGGTGCTCATCGTCAGCGCCAGATCAAAGCGAGAATGATAATGATGGGGATAGGGACGCCGAGCAGCCACAGCAGAATTCCTCGACCCACGGTTCTTCTCCTACGTTCATGCAGTATTGGGAGATAGAACGGACTGGAGAAACTTCGGTTGCTGGCAATGTGCGGTGATGGCCAAACGGCAACTCACGCAATTGCGGCCACCTCGACGGCAATGCGCCACGCCTTCGCGGCGGCGGCGGTATCAGCCGCCCTCGTTCCGATGAATGCAGTGGAAATCCGCAAACCTCGGCATGCGCTTCAATGCCAACGCATCTGGGCCAGCGGAAGTGCGGCGATAGCAGCGCAGAGCAGCTTAGCCCCGCCCAGCAGGATCAACGCCCGGTAAGAATCCGATCGCAGAGCTGCCGAACCGTGGGCACGAAGCCGTTGCCGTAAAACGGGTCGCTGCCGAAGCGATAGGCGTTGTGGCCGGAGAACATCAGGTTGTTCTTCATCGCCGCTTCGCTCTCGTCATGTGCGATGGTCTGCAAGGTCTTCTGGATGCAGAAGCTACGCGGATCGGCCTTTTTGCCGTTGGAATATTCCGGCTCGTGCTGCGCCCAGTTGGAGAAGCGGCACTGGCTGAGGCAGCCCATGCAGGCGATCTGGTCGTCCTGGATTTCCAGCGCCTTGTCCGGCGTCACGAAAATCAATGTGGAATCCGGCGTGCGGAGCGCTTCGACAAAGCCCTGCGCTTCCCACTGGAGCACATTCTCCAGATCGTGCGGTGTGAGATAGACGGTGCGCTTGCGCGGTCCGACACCGAACGGGGCGATGTGCTCGCCGATCACCTCGGTCGTATAGGCAACCTGGCGCTCATTACGGGCGCGCAGCTCGCCAATGAAATCGTTGTTCACCGCGCTGGAATAGAAGCCGGTCGGGCTGAAGCGGTTGAGGAACACATCCCCTTCCTTCAGCGTGCGCAGGCGTTGCTTCCACAGATCGCTGATCGGGCTCTCGCGTGTCAGCAGCGGGCGCGTGCCGAACTGGAAGGCGATCGGCCCGATCTCGGGATTATCGAACCAGTGCTCCCATTCCTCCAGCCACCACACACCACCGGCCATGATCACCGGCACGTGGTTCAGGCCGAACGCGTTCATCTGCTTGCGCAGCGCCGCGACACGCGGATACGGGTCTTCCGGCTTCGCCGGGTCTTCGGAATTGGACAGGCCGTTATGGCCACCGGCAAGCCATGGGTCTTCATAGACCACGCCGCCGAGCAGGTCGGACGTCTTGCTATAGGCGCGCTTCCACAAAGCTGCGAAGGCGCGCGCCGAAGAGACAATCGGGTAGTAGTGGACGTTGAATTTCGCTGCGATATCCGACAGGCGATAGGGCATGCCTGCGCCGCAAGTCAGGCCCTGGATCAGCCCCTTCGCGCCTTCGAGAATACCGGTGATGACGCGCTCGGCGCCGCCCATTTCCCAAAGAATATTCGCATGGATTCGCCCCTGTCCGCCGGCCAGCTCATAGGCCTGGCGTGCCTGGGTGATGCCGCCCCGGATACCGTAGGCGACCAGTTCCTCATGGCGCTCGCGCCGCGTGCGGCCGCGATATTCCTGCGGAATGCGCGCGCCGTTTTCGTCATAGCTGTCGGCATTGACGGCACTGAACGTGCCGACACCGCCGGATGCCGCCCAATGGCCCGACGAGATACCGTTGGAGACGGCGATACCCTTGCCGCCCTCGATAATGGGCAGCACGTCGACACCACCCATCCGGATCGCGTTGATCGCCTTCATCGCGTCATCCTCTCCCGGCCCAGATATACGCCGCCGGAAAGCGTCGGTTCCGTCTAACTCAAAAGGCTTTGGCCGGGACAATGATGCCCCGGCCAATCTTGCTTACGGCAGGTCAGACCCGCCGGTTCACTCGCCGTCGCGCTTGCCGCCCTTGGGGCCGACCTGGTCGGAGATGTCCGCGCCAGTGGCCTGATCGACCACACGCATGGACAGCTTCACCTTGCCACGGTCGTCAAAGCCGATGACCTTGACCTTCACGGCATCGCCCATATTGACGATATCAGAGGTCTTGTTGACCCGGCCCTGCGACAGCTCGCTGATATGCACGAGGCCGTCACGCGTGCCGAGGAAGTTCACGAAGGCGCCGAAATCGGCGGTCTTCACGACCTTGCCATTGTAGATCACGCCAATTTCCGGCTCGGCCACGATGCCGCGGATGCGGTCGATCGCCATCTGGGCGCGGTCCTGGTCGGTCGCTGCGATCTTGATCGTGCCATCGTCCTCGATGTCGATCTTGCAACCGGTCTGCTCGACGATCTCGCGGATCACCTTGCCGCCGGTGCCGATCACTTCGCGGATCTTCTCCTTCGGCACGTTGATCACGGTGATGCGCGGCGCCGTGGCACCCACATCGTCGCGATGGCCGGTCAGCGCCTTGGCCATTTCGCCAAGGATGTGCAGACGGCCGTCACGCGCCTGATCCAGCGCGATGCGCATGATCTCTGGCGTGATCGAGGTGATCTTGATGTCCATCTGGAGCGAGGTCACGCCCTGCTCCGTGCCGGCTACCTTGAAGTCCATGTCGCCGAGATGGTCTTCGTCGCCAAGGATGTCGGACAGAACCGCGAAGCCCTTGTCTTCCTTGATCAGGCCCATGGCGATGCCAGCGACCGGACGCTTCAGCGGCACGCCGGCATCCATCAGCGCCAGCGAGGTGCCGCAGACAGTCGCCATCGAGGAGGAGCCGTTAGACTCGGTGATCTCGGAGACGACGCGCAGCGTGTACGGGAACACAGTTTTGGCAGGGAGCAGCGGATGCAGCGAGCGCCAGGCCAGCTTGCCATGGCCGATTTCGCGGCGGCCCGGGCTACCCATGCGACCAGCTTCACCCACCGAATAGGGAGGGAAGTTGTAGTGCAGCATGAAATGCTCGCGGTATTCGCCTTCGAGCGCGTCGATGATCTGCTCGTCCTGGCCGGTGCCCAGTGTCGCCACACAGAGCGCCTGCGTCTCGCCACGGGTGAACAGCGCCGAGCCATGGGCGCGCGGCAGCAGGCCCACTTCGGCGACGATCGGGCGCACGGTCTTGGTGTCGCGGCCGTCGATGCGCAGGCCGGTATCGAGAATGGCGTTGCGGACGATGTCGGCTTCGAGGTCCTTGAACAGGCCCTTCGCCTTGTCGGCTTCCAGGCCCTCGGCAACCAGGCCGGCAGCAGCGGCCTTCTTGGCGGCGCCAACGGCGGCGTAGCGGGTGGCCTTCTCGCGGATCTGGTAGGCGGCGGTGATGCCCTCACGGCCCAGCGCATCGACGCGGGCGGCAAGTGCGAGTTCTTCGGCGGACTTCTCCGGCAGGGCCCAGGGGTCCTTGGCGGCATGTTCGGCCAGTTCGATGATCGCCTGGATCACCGGCTGGAAATGCGTGTGACCAAAGGTCACCGCGCCGAGCATCACGTCCTCGGAGAGTTCCTGCGCTTCGGACTCGACCATCAGCACGCCTTCGGTGGTGCCAGCGACCACGAGGTCGAGCACGCTTTCCTTCACCTGCTCGGCGGTCGGGTTCAGCACATAGGCGCCGTTGATCAGGCCAACGCGGGCGGCGGCAACCGGGCCGAAGAAGGGAATGCCCGAGAGGGTCAGGGCCGCGGAGCAGCCAACCAGGGCGACAACGTCCGGATCATTCTCCAGGTCATGGCTCAGCACGGTGGCGATGACCTGCACTTCGTTGCGGAAGCCATTTGGGAAGAGCGGGCGGATCGGGCGGTCGATCAGGCGGGAGACCAGGGTCTCCTTCTCGGTCGGACGGCCTTCACGCTTGAAGAAGCCACCGGGGATCTTGCCGGCAGCAAAAGTCTTTTCCTGGTAGTTGACCGTCAGCGGGAAAAAATCCTGGCCCGGCTTGGCGGTCTTCGCGCCAACCGCCGTGCAGAGCACGATGGTGTCGCCGTAGCTGACCAGCACGGCGCCATCAGCCTGGCGCGCGATCTTGCCGGTTTCGAGAACGAGCTTGCGCCCACCCCAGTCGAGTTCCTTGCGGAAGTAATTAAACATGTGTCGTCCAGTCCTCTTTTGCTCAAGCGCAGCAAACAGGCGGACGAGTTTCGCGGAACCGACCGTTTCTCTTGCACGGGCACGGCGTCTCGGGCGGCATGGAGGGCGGCGAGGGTTAGCTCGACCGCAGGCCATGTGGCCGGAGGCGCCGTCGCGGTCCCGTCGACAAGGGAAAGCCGGATCGGCCGTTCTGTCGCCCGCCGCGCATGCGGCGTGCGGGGCATATGCCCCATATCCGGGCCACGCCGCCACCATGGCGGCACACCCTCGTCAGCCAGCGGCGCCCGGCCGAGGCTTTCCCCAAGCATATGGGGCATCTTCCGGGCAAATCCATCCCGCCCTGCGGCAGGATGGATCGCACGAAAACCTTACCGGGTGGTAAGCCAGCGTGGCTTAG
>CANJOG010000075.1 GCA_947475475.1 Acetobacteraceae bacterium | reverse complement strand
CATCCTGCGCGCTTTGTATGGGGCTGGGATGGAGCTTGATCCGGCGCATCCGCCTGTTCGCAATAGCGAAGAATATCGTGGCTATTTCTCGTCCTTGCCGATCATCCTGCGCCGCGCCTGACATTACGGCCGCGGGCCTGGTAATAGCGGCTGAAATGACTGTGACGTTCGACTGAATCCGGCTAAAAGCTCTGGCAATAAACTCTGGGAGGCTCAACATGAAACTCTGGCTTAAATCCACACTCTCCGCGGCTATCCTCGCGGCCTCGACGCTCGGCGCCCAGGCGGCCGAGACTGTCCGCCTGCAAGGCTTTGGCGTGAATCTGATTTCCATGCCGCAGCTCTACGCCGAGACATTCGGCCTGTTCGAGAAGAACGGTGTCAATTTCACGACTGTCGCGCCGATCTTCAATACCGCGGGCATCATGCAGTCGGTCATCACCGGCGCGGCTGATTTCGCCTATACCGGTGCGACCTCCATTGTTCCCGTGGTGGCGCAAGGCCGTCAGCTCAAGATCGTCGCGGTCATTGCTGAGGGCATGGAACTGAAGCTGACCCTGACCAAGGCGGCGTCCGACAAGCTGGCCGCGCGTGGGATCACCGCCGCCTCGCCGCTGAAGGATCGCATGCTGGCCCTGAAGGGCCTGACCATCGCGGCTCCGGCGACCGGCTCCACCACCTATCAGGGCCTGGTCTATGAGCTGAAGAAGAACGGCGTTGATCCAGTCAAGGACGTTGTGATCCAGCCGATTTCGGATATGGGCGCGCAGATCGCGGCGATGCGCCAGGGTGTGGTCGATGGCATGTTCGGCACGGTCGGTGCTGGTATTGGCGAAGTGGAGGCCAATGGTGGCGTCCGGTTCATCGCCTTCGAGAACGAGGATCCCGGTCTGGCCAGCCTGCCCTGGAACGTGCTGATCGTGTCGGATGATTATCTGAAGAAGAACGAAGCCGCGGTGAAGGGCGTGCTGGCGGCTTTCGCCGAAGCGAAGGCGGCGATCAAGCGCGGCCTGACTGCCGATGAGCTGGCCAAGGTGAAGGCTAAGTACTTCCCGGACATGAAGCCGGAATCCTACAAGCTCATTCTCGACAGCTCGATGAAGCAGCTCACGGCCGGCAATATTGTCGGAACCCGCTTGCAGTTCGACACGCTGCTGGAGATGGGCAATGCCGCTTCCGAGGCGCCGTTGAAGGTCACCTACGAGCAGGTCTTCGACAATCGCATCGCCGAGATGGTCGTGAAGAGCAAGTAAGCCGATCTGCTGCTGCCTGGACTGACGGAACGCCGCTCATGCCCCGTGCAAGGGCGGCGTTTCTTTTGTGATGGCGGACGGCGTAGAGTTCGCACATGAACTCCCGCACCAGCATGCCATCGCATAGACGAATCTCATTGGCCGCTGGTGTGCTTTACCTGCTCACCTTTGTCTCGATCCCTACTCTCGTTCTCTACGGCCCGACAAAAACTGCGGGCTACATCCTGGGAAGCGGTCCAGACACTTCCGCCATCGTTGGCGGTATCCTGGAAATCATCGTCGCCCTCACCGGTATTGGCACCGCTGTTGTCTTGTTCCCTATGCTCAAGAAGCAGAATGAGTCCGCCGCCCTGGGGCTCGTTGCCGCACGCATTCTGGAATCGGGCACCATCTTTGTGGGTGTCGCGTTCCTGCTGACGATTGTGACCTTGCGACAGAGCGGAGCGGGGGCGGATGCGTTGGTCGTCAGCCAGACACTTGCCGCCCTGTATGACCGCATCTTCCTACTCGGCCAGAGCTTCATGCCGGCGATATGCGACCTGCTCCTGGGCTGCCTGTTGTACCAGTCGCGTCTTGTTCCGCATGGAGTTTCACTGATCGGAATTATTGGCGGCCCGCTTCTTCTCGCGGGTTATGTCGCTGTCATGTTCGGCGTTCTGGGCCAGCATGATGCTCTGGCCGGAGCCTCAGCGATTGGCGTTGCCGTGTTCGAGTTTGTGCTGGGCCGCTGGCTGATCGTCAAAGGCTTCAATCCGCAGGCGGTCGCTGCTCTGGAGACTAGGTCTCAATCGTAGGCCGGAAGATGCGGTTTGAATCGGCCGCCGACTTAGGGTGCTGGGTCACTTTTCGCTGCCGCGCGCCGACGGAGCTGCGCCGCGAGCTCGCGGATATCGAAGGCACCGAGCAGCTGGCAGGCGATGAAATAGACGCCAAGCCCGACACTGACGAGGACGACCAGCGCCCCCCAGCGCAGCGCGCTATTGGCGAATAAGGCCGCGTGCATCCAGTTTCCGACGACATACAGCGCCACTGCCATCAGCAAGGATGCCACCGCCATGCGTGGCAGGCGGCGCACCAGCCTTGCATCGGCGCCAAATTGGCCGCGTTTGACAAGCATGATGAGAAGCGCCGCGCAGTTGGCATAGGCAGCCACCGAGGTCGCGAGCGCCGGGCCAATATGCTGCAGCGGATACATGAAGGCGAAATTCAGCGCGATATTGAGGGCCACGGTGGCAAGCCCGATCTTCACCGGCGTTGATGTATCGCCGCGCGCGAAGAAGGCCGGCGTCAGCACTTTGAGCAGCACGAAAACCGGCAGGCCGAAGGCATAGGCGGCGAGCGATTCCGAACTGCTGATGGCGTTCTCCAGCGTGAAAGCACCGCGCGCGAACAGCACATACATGATCGGCGCACCGGAGACGGCGAGCGCCAGGGCAGCCGGCAGGGTCAGGAACAATGCCAACTCGATCGCGCGATTCATCGTCACTTTGGCGCGTTCATCATCGCCGGTACGCATCTGGCGCGACAGCATCGGCAACAAGGCCGTGCCGACCGCGACACCAATCACGCCGAGCGGCAACTGGTTCACGCGGTCGGCGTAATAGAGCAGGGACACCGCGCCGGCGGGCAGCAATGAGCCGATCACTGTGTCGAGTGCGAGATTGAGCTGCGTCACACCGGCGCCAACCAGGCCTGGCGCCATGCGCTTGAGCAGCGCGCGCATCTGCGGCGTGAAGCGCGGCACTGGCAGCGTCAGTGGCATGCCGGCGCGGTGCATGGCCCAGATCAGCAGCGCCAATTGCGCGATGCCCGACAGCGACACGCCCCAGGCGAGCGCATGGCCGACGGTCGCGACATGCGGTGCGAGCAGCACCATCGCGCCGATCGAGAAGGCATTATAGAGCACGGGTGCGGCGGCGGCGGCGGCGAAGCGGTCCAGCCCGTTCAGCACGCCGGAGACCAAAGCCGTCAGGCAGATCAGGAAGAGATAGGGAAAGGTGATGCGCGAAAGCGTAATCGCCAGCTCGAACTTTGCCGGATCGCGCGCAAAGCCGGGGGCGATGGCATGCAACAGCTGCGGCATGAAGACTTCGCCGAGAATGGTGAGCAGGCCGAGCCAGAACACCATCACGCCGAAGGCTTCCTGGGCGAATTTCGCCGCGTGACCGTGCCCGTCCGTCGCCAGCAATCCGGTGAATTCCGGCACGAAGGCGGCGTTGAAGGCGCCCTCGCCAAACAGGCGGCGGAACAGATTGGGCAGGCGGTTGGCGACGAAGAACGCGTCGGCGACCGGTCCGGTGCCGACAAAGCTCGCGATCAACATGTCACGCAGAAAGCCGAGGATGCGGCTCGCCATGGTCCAGCTGCCGACGGTCATCACACCTTTCAGCATGTGCGGTTACTCATCGCGCAGCCTGCGTGCCAGCAGGCCGTTGATGATGTCGGCAAGTGGAGCGGCGCCCACCAAAAGTGCTGCCACGGCGCGGCAGATCGGCAGATCGAGATCGCCGGCGCGCTCCAGCAAGGCCGGGGCAGTGGTGACACCTTCGGTGACCGCAGCGCGGCCGGCGAGGATTTCGGCGAGCGTCAGACCGCGCCCGAGGGCGAGGCCAAGGCTATAATTGCGGCTGGATTGGCCGGTGCAGGTCAGCAGCAGATCGCCGAGGCCCGACAAGCCGGAGATTGTCTCGGCCTTGCCACCGAGTGCGCCGACCAGCCGGCCGAGCTCGGCGATCCCGCGCGTGATCAGTGCCGCGCGCGCATTTTCGCCCAGCCCCGCGCCCATCACCACGCCGGCGGCAATGGCGATGACATTCTTCGCCGCGCCGCCGAGTTGCACGCCGAGCGGATCATCATTGCCGTACAGCCGGAAAGCGGGCGTCGCGAGGGCCGCGATCAGTTGCGCGCGCAAAGCGGGGTCGTCGGAGGCAATGACGCCGGCGGCGGGCAAACCGGCGGCCACTTCATGGGCGAAATTCGGGCCGGAAATGATGGCGGCCGGACGCGACGGATACAGATCGTGCAGGATTTCGGCTGGCAGCGCATGCGTGCCAGTCTCCACGCCCTTGGACGCGATCAGCACCGGTGATGCGGCATGCAAATGCGCGAGTGTAGCGCGCATGAATTGCACCGGCACGGCGGAAATCACCGCTTCGGCCTCGCGCGGCATGACAGACGTCACTGTCAGGCTCTCGGGGAGGGCAATTCCGGGCAGGCGCGGATTGATCCGGCTTGCCAGGATCGGCGCCGGATCGCGCGCCCAGAGCGTGACCTCATTGCCGGCGCGCACAGCTTGCAGCGCCAGCGCCGTGCCCCAGGCTCCCGCACCAATGACGGCGATGCGCATCAGCTTTCGTCCTTCAGCCGCAGCAGGGCGGTGCCTTCGCCTGACTCGCCCTGGCCGAGGCGGTCCAGCAGGGCGTCCAGCAGGGCTGGGATTTCCTGCTCGAATTTATAGGGTGGATTGACCACCAACAGGCCGCAGCCATTCAGCCGCGCTGCGTCCAGCGGTTCGCGCAGGAAGAGTTCGGCGGCGACGATATCAGTTACACCACCCGCGCGCAGCGTGTCGTGGAATGCGCGCACCGGGGCCCGGCCCTTGATCGGATACCAGGCGGCGATCACCCCGCCGCGAAACCGCGCATGCGAGGTGGTGATGGCGGTGGCAAGCCGGGCGAATTCGTCCGGCTGCTCGAAAGGCGGATCGATCAGGATCAGGCCACGCTTTTCCTTCGGCGGCAGCAAGGCGCGGAAGGCTTCGTAGCCGTCGCGGTGATGCACGGCCACCGTCGGGTCGCGCGCGAAATAGTGGCGCAGGATTTCCGCATCCTCGGGATGCAGCTCGCAGCAAACCAGCCGGTCCTGCGGGCGCAGCAGGGCGCGGGCGATGGCGGGCGAGCCGGGATAGAGGCCCAGCTCCCTCACCAGGGCGACGTAATCCTGCAGAGCTGGCGGCGTCTTTTCCAGCAGGCGGGCAATACCGGCGCGCCATTCGCCGGTGCGTTCGGCGGGGCCGGAGGTGAGGTCATAGGCGCCGATGCCGGCATGGGTGTCGAGCACGGCGAAAGGTGTGTCCTTGCGCGCCATGGCACGCAGGAGCCAGACCAGGACTGCGTGTTTCATGCAGTCGGCGAAATTGCCGGCATGGAAGGCGTGGCGGTAATTCATGCGCTGGCGCTTTCGGGCTCGCCGATGCGCATATTCGCCGAATCGAGCGGCCAGCGCGGCTTGCAGGCAAAGCCGATCGGCGAGGTGGCGCCGAGTCGCAGCCGTTCCAGCGCCGCCCAGGCGACCATGACAGCATTATCGGTGCAGAGCCGCAACGGCGGGGCGAGCAGATGCACGCCACGCTTTTCGGCCAGTGTGTCCAGCCGCGCTCGAATCGCCTTGTTGGCGGCGACGCCGCCGGCAATCACCAGCATCCTTGCCTGCGGCATCATGTCCAGCGCATGCGCCACGCGATCGGCCATCACCTCGGTGACGGAATGCTGGAAGGCGGCGGCAATATCGGCGGCGATATCGCGGGGCACCTGGCGGGGCGGATAGGCGGTGAGCTTGTTCGCCACCGCTGTCTTCAGTCCGGAGAAGCTGAAATCACAGCCTGGACGGCCGAGCATCGGGCGCGGCAGGGGGAAGCGGGTGCGGTCCCCATCGGCGGCGAGGCGCTCCACGGCGGGGCCGCCGGGCCAGCCGAGGCCGAGCATCTTGCCGACCTTGTCGAAGGCCTCCCCCACCGCGTCGTCGATCGTGGTGCCGAGGCGGCGGTAGCGGCCGATGCCCTCGACGGCGACGCATTGGCAATGCCCGCCGGAGACCAGCAGCAGCAAATAGGGAAATTCCGCCCCGAATTCAGGCCGCAGCGCGGGCAGGCGTGGCGAGAGGGCATGGGCTTCGAGATGGTTGATGGCGATGAAGGGAATCCCTGCCCCGATAGCGATGCCGCGCGCCATGCCGCTGCCGACGATCAGCCCACCGATCAGCCCCGGCCCAGTCGTGCCTGCCGCGGCGGCGAGATCGCCATAGGAGAGCCCCGCCTGGCGCATCACATCCTCCACCATGGCGGGCAGGTGCTGCAGATGCGCGCGGGCGGCAAGTTCGGGCACTACGCCGCCGAATTTGGCGTGTTCGCTCTGGCTCAGCACCGATTCGGCCAGGATGTTGCCCTCGGAATCGAGCACCGCGGCGGCGGTTTCATCGCAGCTGCTCTCTATTCCCAAGACGGGTCCCAAGACGGGTCCCAAGACGGGTCCAAGCCTCGGGACGCTGGATTGAGCCTGAATTTGGGCCTCACCGGGGGCGAGCATGGTTCGGTTTGTCCTTTGGGCGCTTCACAATGCCCTGCGAGGCTAATAGGACAGCGCGATGACCTCCGCCCAGCCCCCTTACCGCATCTCGGTATCGCCGCATGGCCGCAGCCTGCCCATGAAGGTGGGCACGCGCGGCTCACCGCTCGCTTTGTGGCAGACGCGGCATTTCCTGGCTCTGTTGCAGACGATCTGCCCGGTACTCAACGGCGTGGCCGCCTTCGAGGAATTCGCCATCCGCACCACCGGTGATGCGGTGCAGGACCGGCGACTGGCCGAAATCGGTGGCAAAGGGCTGTTTTCCAAGGAAATCCACGAGGCGCTGCTCGATAAGCGGGTGGAGTTCGCGGTGCATAGCCTGAAGGACCTGGAGACCGAAATGCCGCCCGGCATTGTGCTGGGCTGCACGCTCCGGCGCGAGGATGCCCGCGATGCACTGATCCTTGGCCCGCTCTGCGATACCCCCGATCCGGCCGATCCGCTGGCGGCGCTGCCGGCCGGCGCGCTTGTCGGCACCTCCTCGGTTCGGCGCCAGGCGCAGCTTCTGCATGCGCGGCCGGATCTGAAGGTCGAGGTGCTGCGCGGCAATGTGCAGACACGGCTGTCGCGCGTGAAAGCCGGCGATTTCGCCGCCAGCCTGCTGGCTTTGGCCGGGATGCGGCGTTTGGGGATCGAATCCGAGGCCTCCGCCGTGCTCGATCCCGATTCGATGGTGCCGTCGGCCGGCCAGGGCATTGTCGGCATCACCGTGCGCGAGGACGATGAGGAATTGCGCGGCCTGCTCGCCGCTATCGAAGACCCAGAAGCCCGCGCCGTCTCCACTGCCGAGCGGGCCATGCTGGCCGAACTGGACGGGTCCTGCCGCACGCCGATCGGCGGCCATGCACGCCGGCTGCCGGATGGGCGGCTGCATCTGACCGGGCTGGTGGCCCGCGCCGATGGCAGTTTCCTGCTCAAGCGTAGCGTGATGGGTGCCGATTCGGACGCCTATGAGATGGGCACCGAGCTTGGCCGCAGCCTGCGCGCCGATTCTCCGCGCGATATTTTTGGCTGAACCAGCCCCAGGGCCGGAGTCGCGGCGCGCCGTCCTGGTCACCAGGCCGGAGCCCGGCGCAAGCGACACGGCGGCGCGGCTGCGCGAGCTTGGCTACGAACCCGT
>CANJOG010000074.1 GCA_947475475.1 Acetobacteraceae bacterium | reverse complement strand
GCTCTGGTGCGCGAGACCGCCTATTTCCTCATGGCCGGGGCCCAAAGCTCCGTTCATTCCGTCAGCCACATCATCCACGAAATCTTCACCTGGACCGCCGCGCATCCCGAGGATCGCGCGCGGATGGACTCCGACCCGATCTTCCTCCAGCGCGTGGTGCATGAGGCGATCCGCCTGCGCCCCTCCAGCCCCTCCGCCTGGCGTCATGGCACGACAGCAGCGAGCGTTGCCGGCCAGGACATCGCACCCGAGCAATCCCTCACCATCGACATCATGGGCGCCAATCGCGACGCCACAGTGTTCGGTGAAGACGCCGCAGGCTTCAATCCGCATCGCCCGCTTCCCGGCAACACGGCTCCCTATGGTGTGAGCTTCGGCCTGGGCATGCACGCCTGCCTCGGCCGCAACCTCGCCGTCGGCGTCCCCCCGCGCGGCGAGACGGACCCGGCGACGCATCATTACGGCGTGATCCCACTCATCATCGCCGAATTGCTCCGCCACGACATCGCGCCGGACCCGGCCGAGGCGCCGGAGATGGACACCCAGACCGGCCGTCCGAATTGGGGGCGGTATCCGGTGTTGTTCCGGAAATCGTAGCGGCTGCTGCCGGCCCAGCCCATTACCGATGGCTGCAATGCCCGCGGAAAACTGCCATTCCGCCGAAAAAACTTGCGCCGGCGGGCCGCATCTGGTCTCTACGGCCCCATCAGGCGGTCCATGGCCGCATTCAACGCACCCCTCCCTGTAGTTTGAAACTGGCTGACGGCGTCGGAGCGCCGGGCCGGCTCATTCTGTTTTCTGAAGTGGATGACGATATGGCCTTCAAGGTTAACCATAGTTTCGAACGCCTCCAGCGCGAGCGTGCCAAGCAGGCGAAGAAAGAGGCCAAGCTGCGTGACCGTGCCGCCCGTAAGGCCGGCGCCCAGGCAGGAGATGCCCCGGCCGAGGGTGAAGTGCTGGACGAGTCCGATCAGGCCCTGCCGGGCGACGCCTCGCCGGGCGACGCCTCGCCGGGCGACACCGCCGCCGAGACCAACGTCGTGAAGGAATAGATCATGGCCATGAAAGCCCGGATCGAGAGCGCCTTCGTGATGTTCGACGTCGTCTATACCGACGGATCACGCCGCTCCAACCGCAAGGTGCCGGCCACGGCACTGCTCGGTTTCGAAGGCGATGACGCCGCCAAGGCCGTCATCGAAGCCCAGGACCGCGAAATTTCGCTCGCTTCGGGCCGCCCGAGCGGCGAAATCCGCACCATCGAGCGCACGCCGCCCAAGCCGGAGCCGATCCCCCTCGCCCGCAAGAAGTAGCTCAGCCCATCCAATCGTGGGGCGCGCACCGCGCACCCCACGACTCTGGCCGCAGGCCTGTCAGGAAAACTGCAAGCTGACCGGCTCGTCGACCTCAAACGGATCGTAGAGCTTCAGTTCCTTGGCGATCTCCTTCACCGCCGGCAGCACTTTCCGCCCCATCAGCTCGATCGACTCCATCCCCGCCTCGTGACTGTAGCGGCCGTCATTCTGCCAGAGCACGAGGATGCCGATGCGGGTCTCCTCCATCCACCAGCGCAGGCGCTTGATGACCTGATCCGGCGTGCCGCAGACCATGGTGCCGCGCGCGATCTGCTGGTCGATATCGCCGGAGACGAAGCCCTCGCTGATCAGGCGGCGGCGCCCCATCTTGGCGGCTAAACTTGAATAGCCTGTCGGCAACTGCCAGGCCTCGCGGCCGAAGCCGGCGAATTCCGAGCCCATCCACATATGCTCGCGCGCGCTGGCGCGGGCCTTCTCCTCGGTATCAGCGACGATGCAGCGCACCAGATAGCCGCGATGCTGCGGGCCGCTCTTGAAGCCAACCTGGCTGGCATAGAATTCGTACCGCTCCCAGATCTTCTTCGTGTCCTCCACCGTCGTGTTCAGGCAGATGAACGGGTAACGGCGGCGCGCGGCGAATTCGATTGTTTCATTGCTGGTCACGCCCGGAACCCAGATGCGCGGATGCGGCTTCTGCACCGGCAGCGCCCAGGGATTGACCACGCGCTGCTGATAATGCTCGCCCTCCCAGCGCCACGGGCCGGGGACCGTCCAGGTTTTGATGATCAGATCATGCGCTTCGATGAATCGCTCGCGATTGAAGGCGGGATTGACGTTATTGGCGATCTGCTCGGCGCCGCCGGCGCGCACCATGCCCGGCACCAGCCGGCCGCCGGACATCATATCGACCATGGCGATATCTTCGGCGATCTGCACCGGATTTTCCGCGGTCGGCAGCGGATTGCCGAGCTGGACGATCTTCACCCGCTTGGTGCGTGCGGCCACCGCGGCGGACATGATGCCGATGCGTGATTGCATGCAATAGGCGGCATTGTGATGCTCATTCATCATCACGCCATCGAACCCGACCTCGTCGGCGAGTTCGTATTCCTTCATGCGCAATTCAAAGAGCTTGGTCGCCACCGCCGGATCGAAAAACCGGTTGGAATGCATCAGCACGTTATGGCCGGGCTGGCGTGACGGATGGTCGAAATCGTGAATTTTCCAGGCATCTTGCGAATCAAGCGCGGAATAGGGCTGCTCGGTGAAATAGGATATATGCATGTGCGTTCCCCTCAGCCCCGTGAAGCGTAGCCGGTGGTGGCCAGGAAGTCGGTGACAAGTTTGGCGAGCGCATCGGGCGCTTCGAGATCGGCGTAATGGCCAACACCATGCAGTTCGGCATAGCGCGCCCCGGCAATCGCATCGCGATAAATCTCGGCGCAGGAGCGCGGCACGATCCGGTCTTGCGTTGCCCAGATCGAGAGTGTCGGCACCTCGATGCCGCGCAGCAGATGGCGCAGGCCCTGGTCATACATGGCCGGCTTCCAGGCAATGCGCGTCGTCATTTCGCGGTTGGTGTCGAGAAGTTCCAGCCGCTGCTCGCCATAAATTGCGACGCTGGCCTTGTAGGAGTCTTCACTGGCGAAACCGAGGGCGATGTATTCCTCGGCGTCGATCAGGAACTGATCATAAATCTCGCCCTGCTCGGGCTGCACGCCCATTGGCGATTGCACGATCAGCCGCGCCACGCGGCCAGGGCTGTGTGCGGCGATCTCTCCGGCCACCCAGCCGCCATAGCCGAGGCCGAGAATGGCGGTCGGACCAGGCGAGAGCTTGTCCATCAGCAATCCGACCAGCCCTGCCAGATCGGTGACATTGCGCAGCCATTCGGGACGTTCGGACCCGTCATAGCCAGGCAATGCCGGAGCAATAACGGTGAATTTTTCCGCAAGCGCCGCATGCAGCCCGGTCCAACCGTAGCGGCCGGTATCACGATGCAGAACAACGACCGCCGGTCCGCTGCCGCCGCTCAACACATCGATCGCCTTGCCGGCAATCGTGATGACTTCTTGCCGTGTTTGCACCGGCGCTTCCTCTCATTGTTCTTCAACGTGCCCGCATATTGAAGCACGATCTTGGACTTGCCGGATCGGGGAGGGAGCACTGGATGCACCCCTCCACGCGCCGGCACGCGAGTATGGCGCGCGGTTGATAGCTTGCAAAGCCGGATGGCATGAACGAATCCGGAACGAAAGTGTTCCTTCTGCGCTCAGAAAAATACGCCCGGCAGGATCAGACCAGCTTCGTCCGCAACACCGTCACGCCCGCAATGCTGCCGTCCAGTACATCGCCGCGCACCGTCGCAGCCACACCTTCCGGCGTGCCGGTGAAGATCAGATCGCCCGGCGCGAGTGTGACCAGACGCGACAATGCGGCGATCGTCTCGGGCACGTTCCAGATCATCTTGGCGATGTCCGAATCCTGCCGCACCTTGCCGTTCACGCTCAGTGTGATCCGCCCCGAGGCCGGATGGCCGCAGACGCTGGCCGGCACAATCTCCGAGATCGGCGCCGAGGCATCGAAGCCCTTGGCCATGTCCCACGGCCGGCCCAGTTTCTTCGCCTCGCCCTGCAAGTCCCGCCGCGTCATGTCCAGCCCGGCGGCATAGCCGAACACCAGCCCGAGCGCGTCCGCCTCCGCCACATCAGCGCCGCCGCCGCTCAGCGCCACCACCAGTTCGAATTCGTGATGCAGGTCGGATGTCGCCGGCGGGTAGGGGGTGTCCTGGCCACCGCTCAGCACCGCATCGGCCGGCTTGGTGAAGAAGAAGGGAGGTTCGCGGTTCGGGTCATGCCCCATCTCGCGCGCATGCTCGGCATAGTTGCGGCCAACGCAGAAAATCCGCCGCACGGGGAACAGACCGCCGCCACGCACCGGCACCGCAGCCTGGACAGGGGGTGGAACCACGAAATTTTCGGCCATGACACGCTCCGCATTGAGATAAACGCAGATTAGCCACTCCCGGATACCTGAAAACCATCGTTGCCGACACGGCGGCCATGAGTTTAGTTGACTGCTGCAACCGAGCCACCGAGGAAACGTCCATGGCCATGCGCGTGACGGGATCGAAATCCCTCTACATCCAGGTCCTGATCGCCATCGTGATCGGCGCCCTGCTGGGCTATTTCTACCCCTCGCTCGGCCAGGACATGCAGCCGCTCGGCGACGGGTTCATCCGCCTCGTGCGCATGGTGGTCGCCCCTATCATCTTCATCACCGTCGTGGTCGGCATCGCCCGCCTGGCGGATGCCGCCGAGGTCGGGCGGATCGGGCTCAAGGCCATCATCTATTTCGAGATTTTGACCACGCTGGCCATGCTGATCGGCCTTGGCGTCGGCCTGCTGATCGAGCCCGGCAATGGCATGGCGGTCGGCCCACTCGATGCCAAATCGGTGCAACGCTATATTAACGCGCCGCATCAGAGCGTCTCGGAATTCCTTCTCGCCATCATTCCCAACACGGTGTTCGAGAGCTTCGCCAAGGGCGATATCCTGCCCGTGCTGCTGATCGCCGTGCTGTTTGGCGTGGCACTCGCAAAGATGGGGGAGAAAGGCGCCACACTGGTCCGCGTCATCGACGAGGCAGGGGCGGCCTTTTTCGGCATCATCTCGCTGATCATGCGCGTGGCCCCGCTCGGCGCGTTCGGCGCCATGGCCTTCACCATCGGCCGCTACGGCATCGGCGCACTGGCACATCTCGGCCTGCTGATCCTGTGTTTCTACATCACCTGCGCGCTGTTCGTGCTCATCATCCTGGGCATCGTCATGCGCCTGACCGGCCTGCGCATCATCCCCCTGCTGCGTTACCTCAAGGAGGAGTTCTTCCTCGTCCTCGGCACCTCGTCGTCGGAGACGGCGCTGCCGACGCTGATGGAAAAGCTGGAGAAAATGGGCTGCCCGCGCCCGCTGGTCGGGCTGACCGTGCCGCTCGGCTATGCCTTCAACCTGGACGGCACCTCACTGTATTTCACGCTGGCCATCGCCTTCATCAGCCAGGCGCTGCATATCCATCTCTCGGCGGCGGATTACCTGCTGATCTGCGGCGTGCTGCTGCTCACCTCCAAGGGCGCGGCGACGGTCACCGGCGGCGGCTTCATCACACTGGCCGCCACGCTGGCCACGTTGCATGGCAAAATTCCGGTGGAAAGCATCGTGCTGGTCTTCGGCATCGACCGCTTCATGAGCGAGTGCCGTGCCATCACCAACCTGTTCGGCAATGCGGTCGCCACCATCTTCGTCGCCCATTGGGAGGGCTCGCTGGACCGCACCGCCGCCCGCGCGGCGCTCTATGGGCGGCGGGCCCCGGAGATCGAATCCCCCGCGTGATTCGGGCCGGGCGGGGTCATCCACCGAAAATTGACGTTTCACTTGGATGATCCGCGTTCACCCAGACTTGTTTTGGACGGTCAGCCCAACTAACTCCACGCGCCATGAGCACCGATAACCATCCCCCCGCCTCTCCTAATGATCAGGACCCCTCCGTCCAGCCGGCGGAAGTCTCCGCCCCATCCACCCCGGAAGAGCTGATGCTCGCCGCCACCGCCCGTATCGCGGCGCTGGAAGGGGAGCTGGCGGAGATGCGCGACCGCTGGATGCGCTCGGAGGCGGAAATGCAGAATGTCCGCACCCGCGCCAAGCGCGACGTCGATGATGCCCGCCAATATGCGGTGCAGAAATTCGCCGCCGATGTGGTCGAAGCCGCGGAGAACCTCCGTCGCGGCATCTCCAGCCTGCCAGCCTCGGCGGCCGGCGAGCCCGAAATCGTCACCCGCCTGCGCGAAGGGCTGGACGGGATCGAGCGTAATTTCATCGGCATCCTGGAACGTAACGGCATCACCAAGACTGACCCGACCGGTCAGGTCTTCGACGCCAATCTGCACCAGGCAATGGCCGAGCAGCCCTCCGACCAGCCGGCCGGCACTGTGATCCAGGCCTGGACCTCCGCCTGGCAGCTCAATGGCCGCCTGCTCAAGCCGGCCATGGTCGTGGTTTCCAAGGGTGGGGTCTCCAAGGGCGGCGTGAACACGGCTGCATAACCGACAAGATTCTACCGATCCGGCCCTTGTTACGAGGGCGGCGGCTGAATAGATGAGTGGGATTATAAAAGGGTCTCTCGCGGTGCTTCGGGCCGCTTGTGACCGCTGCAAAGGAGCTGACATATGAGCAAGGTCATCGGTATCGACCTGGGCACGACCAATTCGTGCGTCGCGATCATGGAGGGCAAGGATGTCCGCGTGATCGAAAATGCGGAAGGCGCCCGCACCACCCCGTCGATGGTCGCCTTCGCCGATAATGGCGAGCGCCTCGTCGGCCAGTCCGCCAAGCGCCAAGCGGTCACCAACCCGACCAACACCCTCTACGCCGTCAAGCGCCTGATCGGCCGCCGTTTCGACGATCCGCTGGTCGCCAAGGACAAGGGCCTGGTGCCCTACACCATCGCGCGCGGCGATAATGGCGATGCCTGGGTCGAGGCCCGTGGCGAGAAATATTCCCCGAGCCAGGTCTCGGCCTTCATCCTCGGCAAGATGAAGGAAACCGCCGAAGCCTATCTCGGCGAGACGGTCACCCAGGCGGTTGTCACCGTCCCGGCCTACTTCAACGACGCCCAGCGCCAGGCCACCAAGGATGCCGGCCGCATCGCCGGCCTCGACGTGCTGCGCATCATCAACGAGCCGACGGCCGCTGCCCTTGCCTATGGCATGGACAAGAAATCCGCCGGCACCATCGCGGTCTATGATTTGGGCGGCGGCACATTCGATATCTCCGTGCTGGAAATCGGCGACGGCGTGTTCGAAGTGAAGTCCACCAATGGCGACACCTTTCTCGGCGGCGAGGATTTCGACGCCCGCGTGATCGATTATCTGGCCGATGAGTTCAAGCGCGACCAGGGCATCGACCTGCGCGGCGACAAGCTGGCCCTTCAGCGCCTGAAGGAAGCCGCCGAGAAGGCGAAGATCGAGCTTTCCTCGTCCAAGGAAACCGAGATCAACCTGCCCTTCATCACCGCCGATGCCTCCGGGCCGAAGCACATGGTGCTGAAGCTCTCTCGCGCCAAGCTCGAAGCGCTGGTTGACGATCTGGTTCAGCGCACGCTGGAACCCTGCCGCGCCGCTCTGCGCGATGCCGGCGTGACCGCGGGCGAAATTCAGGACGTGATCCTGGTCGGCGGCATGACCCGCATGCCCAAGGTCATCGAGGCGGTGAAGAGCTTCTTCGGCCGTGAGCCGGCCCGCAACGTGAACCCCGACGAAGTCGTGGCGATCGGCGCGGCGGTCCAGGGCGGCGTGCTGAAGGGCGACGTGAAGGACGTCCTGCTGCTCGACGTGACCCCGCTGTCGCTGGGCATC
>CANJOG010000073.1 GCA_947475475.1 Acetobacteraceae bacterium | reverse complement strand
TTGCACTCCAGCCGCGCAAATACACCAGCGGTGTGCCGGCTGTGCAATCCCTCGCTGCCGGTGAAGGCATGTTCCAGATTCCGACGGTCGCCGCCCAGGCGCGCACCGTGCGCGACAAGGGCGCCCCGATCGACACTGTCATGATGGAGCACACCGCCGGTGTGGAAATGCGCATCCTGGTGACTTCGCTGAAGCGCGCCCCGCATCCGAATGCCGCGCGGCTGATGGCGGAATACGTGATGTCTCCTGAAGGCAACAAGGTCTTCAATGACGAGCCGGGCAGCCTGTCGGTCTATGGCACGTCCGCTCTGCCAAAGCGCTACGTCGCCTCCAGCCTCGAGGCGCTCAAGCGCAAGGACGAATTCCGCAAGCTGCTGGGTTTCGCCTGATCTTGTGGCGGGGGAGCGCTACGGCATGAACCCGCCCAGCACCACGCGCGCGCTGAACAGATGCAGCACCAGCACGGTGGCCAGGATCGCTACCACCACCACACTGAGCACCCAGCGCAGGGCCATATAGCCGGCGGGCAAGAGATCCCGCCGGTTCCAGCCCACTTCCAGCACCAGCATGACCACAAACCCGGCGATGAGCACCGCAAGTGCGATGGATGGCGCGACCCACAGATAGGCGAGCACGCTCACCCAGCCGATCAGCGATGCCGCGATGCCCCAGAGCAGCCGGGCCCGCGGCAGATAGGCGTCGGTCACCCCTGGCTCGGGCAGGCCCATCAGCAGCCCCCAATGCACGGCGCCGACGAAGGACAGCACCACCGCGCCATAGGCAACCAGCGCCAGCAGCGCCCGCCCGGCATAAGGCTGATCAGTCACCACCGCGCCGAGGCCACACAGCGCGAAGGGGATCAGCCCCGCCACGCCAAGGGCCACTACAAGGCCAGGAGTTTTCTGGTTCATGCACGCTCCGGAACAATCGGGCCGGTTCCGAGCCGGCCAAAACCGTATGAAGCACGCCAATCCGCCCCGGTTCAATTGCGGCTTTCCCTCATGCGGCGCTTCTGGCCCTGACGAAGCCGGGCAAGAGGCGCTATGCTCGGCGTATGACAGCGCTGATCGAAATTCTCGTCGTCCTCCTGCTCATCCTGCTCAATGGCCTGTTCGCCATGAGCGAGCTCGCTTTGGTCTCCGCCCGCCGCGCCCGCCTGGCCGTGCTGGAGCGCGAGGGCGTGCCCGGCGCTGGCATCGCCCGCCGTCTGGCCGAAGACCCGCAGCATTTCCTGCCCACCGTCCAGGTCGGCATCACCCTGGTCAGCATCCTCGCCGGCGTGTTCGGCGGCTCCCATCTTGCCGCCAGCCTCCAGCCGAGCATTGCCGAGATCGCCTATATCGGCCCCTTCGCCGAGACCATCTCGCTCGCCATTGTCGTCGTGCTGATCACCTACCTGACCCTGGTGCTTGGCGAACTCGTGCCCAAGCAGATGGCGCTCCGCCATTCCGAGCGCATTGCCGCCTGGGTGGCCCGCCCGATCGCCTGGACCGCGCGCTTCTCCGCCCCCGCGGTCTGGCTGCTTGGCATTTCCTCGGGCCTCGTGCTGCGAATCCTCGGACTCTCCGGCTCCAAGCGCCAGGGCGTGACCGAGGAGGAGCTGAAGGCACTGCTCGCCGAGGGCGCCCAGGCCGGCGTGCTGGAGTCCGAAGAGCGCGACATGATCGAGCGCGTGCTCCGCCTGGCTGACAAGCCGGTGCGCGCCATCATGACGCCACGTAACGAACTTGCCTGGGTGGATCGCACGGATTCCAAACGAGATATCGTCGCCGCGCTGAAATCGGCCCCGCATTCGCGCATCGTCGTCTGCGAGGGCTCGGTCGATAATGTCGTCGGCGTTGTCCAGGCCAAGGACCTGCTCAACCGCATCCTCGATGGCGGCGATCTCTCCATCTCCGCCAGCCTGCGCCAGCCCATGGTCATTCCCGACACGGTCAGCGCGCTGGATGCGCTGGACCGGCTAAAATCGGACCCGCTCGGCCTCGCTTTGGTGATGGACGAATATGGCAGTTTCGAAGGCGTGGTCAGTGCGTCGGACGTGCTCGAAGCCATTGTCGGCGGCGAGACGGCCGAGTTCGACCATCCGGACGGCGAGGGCGAAGTCGGCGGCGAGATGCCCTCCGAAGTGACGCTGGACGGCATGATGCCGGTCGACGAGCTGAAATCCCGCCTGCAACTCCCCGACCTTCCGTCTGAGGGCAGCTATCACACACTGGGCGGCCTACTGCTCGCCTTGCTGCGCCGCGTGCCACGTGTTGGTGACCGCATCGTCTTTGGCAGCTGGCGCTTCGAAGTTCTCGAAATGGAAGGCCGCCGCGTCTCCCGCGCCCAGGCCTCGCGCGAGGAAGTCGCAACCGGCGAGGATGATGGCGGCTGAGCCGCCTCCCTACACGTTCAGAATCTTCGCCAATGCAAAAGCCTGCCGTGTGGCAAAGGTGAGTTTCCGCGGCGCATAGGCATCGCCGAGAATATGCACGCCCGGCCGCTTGTCCTTCAGCGTGTCATAGAGCGCGCTCTGTGCGACACCGCCGCAGGAGAGCACCACGCTATCGACATCGGTGATTGTCCGCTCCACCAGCGAATAGGAATGCCGCACCGTCACCACGCCTGGTTCAATCCGCATCACCTGCTCCATGATGCGAAACTTCACGCCCTGCGCATCGAGCTTGCCGAATGGCGCACCGACGATATAGCGGCCCATGGTTTGTGCGGGCGCTGATGTTCCATAGATCAGCGTCACTTCATGGCCGCGTGCCGAGAGGAAGTCAGCGAGTGCCAGCGGCGGTAGACCGTCATCCATCGCCACCACCAGCACGCGCTTGCCGGGCACCGCGCGTTCCATCAGCACGTCCTGCGCCTCCAGCACGCGTGCATCCTGCGCCCCGGCGATCTCGCTTGGCCGGCGGCCAACAGCACCGGTCGCCACTGCCACCATATCGGCAGTCTCGGCCAGGACGTTCTCAACAGTTGCTGTCCGGTTCAGCCGAATATCGACTCCGAGCCGTGCCAGCCGGGCGCGCTGCCAGTCGAGATACTCGCCATAGCGCCCATGATCCGGCGCCCGCGCCGCGACGGCGAGCTGACCTCCGAGTGCGCCAGTTGCCTCCCACAGCGCCACGTCATGCCCGCTTTCGCGCGCAAGTGCCGCCAGTTCCATCCCCGCTGGCCCGCCGCCCACCACGAGCAGGCGCTTCTTCACCGCGGCCACCGGCCATGGTCCGTCGATCTCATTGACCGTATGCGGATTGACCGCGCAGCCAAACGGCAAATTCTCGTTGTAGCGCCGGCTGATGCAATCATTGCAGCCCACGCAAGGGCGGATATCGGCGACGCGGCCCTGCTTCGCCTTGGTGAGAATATCCGCATCGGCGATGAAGCCGCGCGCGATGCCGACCATATCGGCCTGTCCGGCGCCAATAATCCGTGCCGCCACCACCGGGTCCTTCACCAGTCCGGTATGGATCACCGGCACAGTCAGCCCCTGCTTGAAGCTTCCCGCCATGTCAGCCCATTGGCCGGTCTTGTAGAAATGCGGCTGTACATAAGAAGGATTTCCCCAGGGCGTGCCCATCACCGCATGGATGAAATCCACCAGCCCGGTATCCTGCAAATGCCGCGCAATCGCCAGACCGCCGTGCAGATCGTACCCCTCCGGCGCGTGCTCCGCCATGTTCATCCGCACGCCGATCGCCATATCCGGACCGACCTCATCGCGCATCGCCCGCAGCATTTCCACCGTGAAGCGGCAGCGATTTTCCAGTGACCCGCCATACTCATCATCGCGCTCATTGGTCAGCGGCGAGAAGAAATACTGCAAAATATCGTCATGATTGGCATGCACCTCAATCGCATCGAGTCCGGCTTCCTTAGCTTGCCGCGCAGACCAGCGATATTCGTCGACCGTGCGGGCAATATCCTCGCGCGTCATGATATGCGGGGCGGTATTGAAGGCCGGCGAACTCAGCCGGCGCGAGGCCGCGTTGGGATGATTGCCGATCATCGTCATCTGGCAGCCAACCTTCACGCCGTGCTTGTGTGCCGCATCGCGGAAGGCGCGCGCGCGGTCCTTCCAGTAAGGCAGGCGGAAGAAGCCCAGCGTATCCGCACTCATGCCGGTCGGCTCAAAGCCGGGAATGAAATGATGCGCGAGGCGCCCGGTGACGATGATCAGCCCGACGCCGCTCTCGAACCGCCGGTTCCAATAGGCCAGCGTCTTTTCGGCGTCCTTGTCCGATCCCCAGAGATTGCCAATCGCCGAGAAATGCGGCGGCGACATCACCCGGCTCTTAACCGCCATTGGCCCGATCTGCAACGGTTCGAACAGCGCGTCGAAATGCGAGCCGGCAAAGACAGTATCGTTCACGTGCGTATCCCCCAGCGTCGCGGCACCAGGAAGCCGCCATGGGCGCAATGATCACACGCGGGAGCACCCCACGCAACACACCGGCTTAGGAAGGGGTGCCGTGGGGCACCCCATCTCCTCACATCACCCGAGACGTCATGCCCCCGCCAACGCCGCCTTCAACCGCGCCTCGGTAAACGGTGCCTCGCGCAACCGCACGCCGGTCGCATCGAAAATCGCATTGCCGATCGCGGCCCCCACCGGCGCCGAGGCTGCTTCGCCCGCACCGAAGGGCCGGTCTCGCGGCCGGTCCATCAACTCGATCTCGATTTTCGGCATATCGGTAAAGCGGAGAATCGGATAGGAGTTCCAATCCGCGCTCGTCACGCGCGTCGTATCAAAGGTGACTTCCTCGAACAAAGTCCGGCTCAGCGTCTGGATGATATTGCCTTCCACCTGCGCGCGCACTGCATCGGGATTGACCGACATGCCGCCATCATGCGCGCAGACCATCCGCACGACGCGCAGCGCGCCGTTGCGCTCAACTTCCACTTCGGCGCCAAGGGCGACAAAATTCTCCGCCTGCTTGTAATGGCAATACGCGATTCCACGCCCTTTCATCACGGCGCCGGGAGTGCGCGTGGCCGGCGAAGGACGCGCCTCCCAGTCCATCATCGCCGCCACGCGCCGCAACACGTCATGGCCGCGCGGCAGCTTCAATTGGGCGAGACGGAAAGCCAGCGGATCGGCACCAGCGACGGCCGCGAGTTCATCGGTGAAACTCTCCACCGCGAACACATTGCCGACCTTGCCAGGCGCCCGCAAATTCGACGACCGCAGCGGCGTCGATTTCACCCAATGCGCCACCGCGCGCAGCGCCGGCACCTCGTACGGCGGATCGCAATTGCCCGCCATCAGCCCAGCCGAATGACCCTGCTTCTGATCCAGCCCGGCCGCGTCAGCAGCAATCAGCGGAATCGACGGTAGATTTGGCGTATTCGCCGGCAGCCAGGTCCGCGTCTCCCAGGCGGCAATGCGCCCTTCCGCCACGGCGCCTCGCAGATCGAGCAATTGCGGCGGGCCTTTCGGCTCCCAGACCAGCTCATCCTCGCGCGACCATTGCACCCGCACCGGCTGCCGCGCCGCCCGCGACAGCAACGCCGCATCGAGCGAGACATCGTCATGCCCGTTCGTGCCATAGCAGCCGGCGCCATCGAGGTAATTCACCGCGATGCTGCCGTCTTTCATGCCGAGCAGGGCAGGGAAGTTGCGCGCCAGGCGATGCGTCGCCTGGCTGGCGCTCCAGATCGTGCCGCCATCTTCCTGCATATCGGCCACTGCACAGGATGGACCCATCGAGGCATGCGCCTGCGCCGGCCAGTAATAGGTCGCTTTCAGCACATTGGCACCCGATAGCGCCTCAGCCGCATTGCCGCGCTCGGCGATCACCTCATCACGCAGAATCGCGGTTCCGCGCGCATGGGCGGCGAGTTTCTCCGAACCGGGCAGGCTGGGCGTCTCTTTCCAGCTCACAGCGAGCGCCTTCGCCGCCCGAACCGCGCCCCATTCCGTGCGCGCCACCACGCCGAGGAAATTGCGCATCCGCACCACACGCACAATGCCCGGAATATCCGCGATCGAGGCGATATCCACCGAGACCAGCTCAGCACCGACGGAAGGCTGCCGGATCACCCGCCCATGCAGCATGTTCGGCAGGCGGAAATCATGGACATAGACGTGCTGGCCAGTGAGCTTCGCTGGCAGGTCCGGCCGCGCCAGCGATTTCCCGAGATATTTCCACTCTTCCGGTGGCGTCAGTCTCGCATTGGCATCGAGCTTCGCCTCGATCCGTCCGGTGCCGATCAGCGCCGCATACTCCACCGAAGCACCCCCGGCGCGTGGCCGCACCGCGCCATCCACGGCTTCCAGTTCAGCGGCAGGAAGTTTCAGGCGCTCAGCGGCAAGACCAATCAGCGCGTCGCGCGCACTGGCCGCCGCACGGCGGAATTCCGTCCCGCCCACGGTAATCCCGGTGCTGCCCGCGGTCGGCCCCTGATCCGGCGTGGTCGCCGAATCGCCTTCCACCAGCACGATCTTTGCCGGCGAGACGCGCAATTCCTCGGCCACCAATTGCCGGAACGCGGCACGCGCCCCGGTGCCGAGATCAACCTTGCCGGAATACAGCGTCACGATGCCGTCCGGCCCGATGGCGAGAAACGCATCGATGCGGGAGCGATCCAGCGTCTTGGCAACAGCCTGTGCGGAGCCGGCACGCGGCAGCGCCACGGCGACAACCAGCCCGGAGGCCGCGCGGAACAAGGAACGCCGGGAGAGGGACATTGCGTTCATCTCAGCCTCCCGCCTTCGCATTGGCAGCAGCCCGCATCACCGCACGCACCACCCGCACATGACTGCCGCAGCGGCAGAGATTATTGGCCAGCGCCTCACGCACATCCGCCTCGCTGGGGGAGGGCGTGCGATCCAACAGCGCCTTGGCCGTCATCATCATGCCGTTGCTGCAATAGCCACATTGCGCCGCCGCCTCGGCGATAAAGGCCGCCTGCACCACATGCGGCTTCTCCGGCGTGCCCAACCCTTCCAGCGTCGTGATGGCGTGCCCCTGCGCATCGCTGATCGAGAGCTGGCAGGACCGCGTCGCCTGGCCATCCACAATCACCGTGCAAGACCCGCATTGCCCCAGCCCGCAGCCGAATTTCGGACCTTTCAGCCCGATTTCATTGCGCAAGGCATAGAGCAGCGGCATAGCGGGATCATCGGCATCGACCGAATAGTTCCGCCCGTTCACGCGCAAGGCAACACTGGCCATGGCGGCCTCCCCAACTTTCTTGATGCCAAGTCTATGCCGGAGTGGGTGGAAAATTCTAGTCCAGCCAGGCTTTGGCTCATTGGGCTGTGCCTTGGGAGACGGGACATGGGGCGTGTCAGGTGATATCGATTTCTATACAAGCCGTTGGGCGTTCACACGCATCTGACGTCACCACGGGATGTTAATCCTATGTGCGATCGAAACCGGTGCGCCCGAGTCGAGATCGGGAACCTTTTCAGTAGGCTGTTAGCTCCTTTTTTTGGGGAAAATGAATATACTACTTAGGTGTGATGCCTGGGTAATATGGCTGATCTCGGCTCGACCTGCTCCAGAGATATTCGAATTGTCTGTGGAGGCTTCCGATCATCTGGAAGCTTAACTTTCCAAACCGAATGGATGGGTTCATTTTGACGTCTCCATAGAACGACAATTCTACATTCCCGAGGGCATTTTCCTTATCATCGAAATCGCGAATCCAAATGCTATTTAGGAAAGTTGAACGAAGCCACCGGACCTGGATATCTCCAGCCGAGGAGGACGGATTCTTACTTAGGCTCAGGACCC
>CANJOG010000072.1 GCA_947475475.1 Acetobacteraceae bacterium | reverse complement strand
GGCCCGACGAAGTTCACTGATGGGCAGAATTCGGGAGCGCATCCGGTGGCGCTGCAAATCCAGCGCGGCGACATGAATGTTATCTGGCCGGAGCAATTCGGGGACACCAAGGCAGTCTTTCCGCGCCCGAAGGTCTAGCGTCGTTTGGGAGAAATACTCGCCGCCTCACTCGTCAACGGGCTGCTGACCGGCGGAATCTATGCGCTGGTCGCGCTGGGCCTCACGCTGATCTATGGCGTGTTGCACATCGTCAATTTCGCCCATGGCAGCCTGTTGATGATGGCGATGTTCGGTACCTGGCTGCTGGCCGCGCAGCTGGGGATCGATCCCTATCTGGCATTGCCGTTGATGACTGCGGTGATGTTCGCTGTGGGATGGTCACTCTACCGCTTCGTGATCGGCCGCATTTCCCGCGGCGATGATCGGGCTATCCTGCTTGCGACACTGGGCGTTGCTGTTGTGCTGGATAATCTTGCGCTCGTGCTGTTCACTGGCAATACGCGCCAGATCGAGACGCCGTGGACGTTTGCCGTGTTGGAGGTCGGGCCGCTTCTGATCTCGGTGCCGAAGCTGATATCCTTCGGCGTGGCGCTTATCCTTGCAGCCCTCCTCTGGAGCTTCATGGCGCGGACTGACATGGGCCGTGCCATTCGCGCCGTCGCACGCGAGCCTGAGGGGGCGCGGCTGATGGGGATCAGGCCGGACCGGATATTTGCCCTCGCCTATGGTATCGGCACCGCCCTGCTTGGCGCGGCGGCATGTCTGCTGTTGCCCATCTTCTATGTCTCGCCCGGCGTCGGCAGCGTGTTCGTCCTCGTGGCGTTCACCATTGTGGTGCTGGGCGGCATGGGCAGCTTTCCGGGCGCCTTGGTGGGCGGTCTTCTGATCGGCATGACCGAGAGCGTCGGCGGCCTGGTGCTGGGTGAATCGCTCGGTCCGATCAGTATCTCCCTCGTTTTCATAGCAACCTTGCTGCTACGTCCGACTGGATTGTTCCGGGGCGCACGATGAAGCGCGCGATCGTGATCGCTGGGATCACTGCAGTGGCCCTGGCGCCATTCGCTTTCAATTCGCAGTATCTCGTCAATATCGCCATGCTGACGGCGCTGTCTGCCGTGATGGGACAAGCCTGGAACATTGCTGGCGGCTTCGGGCAGATGACGAGTTTCGGTCATGCGGCATTTTTCGGCGTTGGCGCCTATACGGCCGCGATTTTGCAGACAAGGTGGGGGCTCAGCCCGTGGCTAGGGCTGCCGGCATCCTTCGTGACCGGCGGTTTGCTCGGCGGATTTATCGGCATCCTGTCGTTCCGCGCCGGGTTGCGGGGGAGCTATTTCGCATTGGTGACACTGGCTTTTGCCGAAGTGTTGCGCGTCTTGGCCAATAGTCTGGATTTTACGCGCGGCGGGCTCGGGATCAATATTCCGCTCAAGCAAGGCCTGGCAAATTTCCAGTTCCACAATCGGCAAAGCACCTACGCACTTGTCCTGCTGATGCTGGTCCTGACGACGGGCGTGGCCATGTTCATCAAGCGTGGCCGCTTCGGAGCCAGGCTGGTGGCAGCGGGCGAAAATGAGGATGCGGCCAGCGCGCTCGGTGTGGATTTGGTGCGGACAAAGACAATCGGGCTTGCAACATCTGGCGCGTTCACTGCCCTGGCGGGCGTGGTCTACACCCAAACCTACCTTTATATTGATCCTTCGATCGCATTCGGCGTTGAGCGCAGCATCGAGATGCTGCTGGTCGCCATGATCGGCGGCGCCGGCACGATTGCGGGTCCGATCCTGGGCGCGATTGCGTTACACGCCGTGGCCGAGACGTCGCATTTCTTCATCGATGCCCCGGGATTTGCGCCTTTGCTTTACGGCGCCACGCTGCTGGTCATCATCGGATTTCTGCCCCGAGGAATTGCCGGTCTGGGCGCTCGGTGGTCCCGTGCTTGAGGTTCGCAAACTCAGTAAGCGCTTTGGTGGCCTGCAAGCGGTTCGCGATGTCGATCTCGATGTCGCGGCTGGCTCGATCACCGCGCTGATCGGCCCAAACGGTGCCGGAAAGACGACCACCTTCGCCATCATCGCAGGGTTCATCAAGCCGGATGACGGTCGCGTGCGTCTTGCTGGACAGGACGTGACCGGCTGGCGGCCAGACCGCATTGCCGCGGCAGGAATGGCGCGGACTTTTCAGATCACGCAACCCTTTGCCGCTCTGACGGTGGCAGAAAATATTCGCGTCGGATCATATTTGCGCTGCCGAAGCCCGGCGGAGGCCATGCGCCGTGCCCGTTCTATCGGTGAAGAACTCGGGCTTGGCCCACAGCTTGACCTTGCTGCCGGCGCGCTCACGGTTGCAGGCCGAAAGCGCCTGGAAATTGCGCGCGCCTTTGCGACCTTGCCCAAAATGCTATTACTGGACGAGGTTATGGCGGGGCTCAATCCGACCGAGATAAACGAGATCATCGGCTTGATCCGCTCTATCCGCGACCGCGGCGTAACCATCCTGCTCATTGAGCATGTGATGCAGGCAGTAGCGGCGTTGAGCGAACATATTTTTGTCCTCGCCGAGGGAGCGGTCATCGCCCAGGGTAGCCCGCAAGAGATTGCCAATGCGCCGGCCGTCATCGAGGCCTATCTCGGCAAGGGTGCGGCAGAACGGATGCAGCGCCATGCTTGAGGTGCGCAATCTCTCCGCCGGATACGGGCCGATTTCGGTTCTTGAGGAAATCAGCTTCAGCGTTGGCGCCGGCGAAATCATGGCGGTGCTTGGCGCGAACGGCGCCGGCAAGACGACGCTCAATCGTGTCCTGTCCGGGCTGATCAAGCCCAGAAGCGGCAGTGTACGATTTGACGACAAGGATATCACCAACGGTGCGCACGACGCTATTGTCCAGGCCGGGCTGATCCACGTTCCAGAGGGGCGCAAGATCTTTCCCAACTTGACGGTGCGCGACAATCTCCTGCTCGGGGCCTATCTGCGTGGCCGCGCCCAGCGCGATGCGACACTTGAAGAAGTCCTCGCCACCTTTCCGCGACTTCGGGAGCGGCTTGGACAATTGGCAGGTTCCATGAGCGGTGGCGAACAGCAGATGCTGGCCATTGGGCGCGGCCTGATGGCGCAACCGCGCATGCTCATTCTCGATGAACCATCACTCGGCCTGTCGCCATTGCTCACCGAAGAATTGTTCGCCCTCATCGCACGACTGAATGCGTCAGGCCTCACCATCATGCTGGTCGAGCAGAACGTCGTGCAAACACTGGCGCTGGCTACCCGTGCGGTCGTTATCGAACATGGGCGTGTGGTGCTGGAAGGCGCCACCGCCGACATGGAAGGCGATGAACGTTTGCGCGCCGCCTATCTTGGTATCTGACTTGCGAATTCGTCGGCTACCTCATGCCATTACCGATCACACTCTCCCCGTGATTGATTTGCAAACCATTCTGTCAGGGTCTCGGTAATGACAGAAAGTACGCTGCACGCATCCGATGATATCCTGTTCGGTCTCGACGCGGGGAAGCTGCGTGCCGTGCGTGAATCTCGGCTGGCGGCAACGTTGGACCGGATTTTCAGCTCCCACGCCCATTATCGCGCCCGCTTCGCTGAACTCGACATCAGGCGCGCAGATATCCGCACACTCGAAGATCTCCGTCAGCTGCCGATCACGTCCTAAGCCGACTATATGGCCGCACCGGACAGCTTCGTGCTGGTTGCTGGTCCGCTGGCGGGTGATGAGGAGCGGGCCAAATCGGATACGATGGTCGGCGCGCGCGATATGCGGCTTCTACGCCGTCCAGCGGGCGCGGCCCTCCTTGGCGATCGTGTTCCGCCCTGTGCGGAAACTCTCCGGCAATTGAGTAGGCGCGGGTGCGGATTTTGGCGAACCGGTCATCCGCGACTCCCGCGTCCAGCCTGGCTGGCGGACTCGCAAGCCAAGCTGACCAGCATCAATCGGTTGATAGCAGTTCGATGAATTCAGCCCCGGACATCCCGATAGACGTCGCCTCAGCGCCAGTAGGGCGGCTCCCACACCCAGGCGCCATGGCGCATGACCCAGCGGCCAGGAACGAAATGGCGATGCCGGGCGCGGCGTTCGATGTAGCGGCCGGGCACCCAGACATACTGGACGCCGTTCCATTGCCAATGGCCTGGCTCCCAGAGGAAGCGATGCGACGGGCCGGGGGGCGGCGGAGGCGGTGGTTCGTGGCGCAGGCCGGGGATGGGCGGATAGGGCGGCTGGGCGTTCGCGGTTTTCGTGAGGGCTAGTCCGGCGGTGCCCAGAATGAGGGTGGCGAACAGGCCTCGGCGGGTCATGCTGGTTTTGGCTGCGATCATGTGACGCCTCCTGATCGGATTCCGGCGCAGTCGTGCCGACGGGAGAAAGCTAGTCCCCCAAGCAGGGCGAAAAATGGGCGGACCGGTTGCAGACTGTAACCGGTCCGCCCCCTTTTCGCGTGAGGCTCAGCCGACCCTGGCGAGCGCCGCCTCGATGCGGGCGATTTCCGCGCGCAGGCTTTCCAGTCGTTCACGGTTTTCGGCGACCACTTCTTCCTTCGCCTTGGCGACGAATTCTGCATTGCCGAGCTTGCGCTCCATCTTCTCGGCCTCGCCGGCGGCCTTGTCGGCTTCCTTCTTCAGCCGCGCGCGTTCGGCATCGAGATCGATCAGCCCAGCGAGCGGCAAAACGATGGTTGCCTCATCGAGCACGGTCTGCGCCGCCCCCTTGGGCAGGTCGCCCTCCAGTGCCTCTACCGAGGCGGCGCGGGCCAGGCGGCGAATCGGATCGATCCAACGTGCGGCGCGGGCGAGCGTCTCGGCGGAAGCGTCGCGCAGCAACACCGGCGCGAGCGTGCCGGGCGGCACGTTCATCTCTGAGCGCACGGCGCGGATATCGCTGATGAAACGCACCACCCAGTCCAGTTCCGCACGCGCGGCGGCCTCATCGGCGATGGTGTTCGCCATGGGCCAGGATGCACCAATGAGCGAGCACTCGGCGCCATAGCCGAAATGGTCCCAGAGTTCTTCGGTGACGAAGGGCATGGCGGGATGCAGCAGGCGCAGGATCAGGCCGAGCACATGGGCGGCGGTCGCCTTGAGTTCGGCGGCTTCCGCGGTATCGGGTCTGGCCAGGACCGGCTTGGCGAATTCAAGGAACCAGTCGCAGAAGCTGTTCCAGGTGAACCGGTAGCCGGCGGCGGCATAGTCGTTGAAGCGATAGGCTTCCAGCGCCTCGGTGGCGTCCGCGATGGCAACATTCGCCTCGGCCAGCAGCCAGCGGCAGAGCGGCGATTGCACAGTGCCGGGGTCGAAACCGGCCACCGGTCCGATGCCGTTCATTTCGCAGAAACGGGCGGCGTTCCAGAGCTTGGTGACGAAGCTGCGATAGGATTCCACCCGTGCGCGACCAAGCTTCACGTCGCGGCCAGGGCCGGTCAGCGCGCAGATGGTGAAGCGCAGGGCGTCGGCGCCATAGGCGTCGATCAGTTCCAGGGGGTCCATGACGTTCCCCTTGGACTTGGACATTTTCTGCCCTTTTTCGTCCCGCACCAGGCCGTGGATATAGACGGTCTTGAACGGCACCTCGCCCATGAAATGGATGCCCATCATCATCATGCGGGCGACCCAGAAGAAGATGATGTCGAAGCCGGTGACCAGCACGTCGGTCGGGTAGTAGCGGGCGAGTTCGGCGGTCTTTTCCGGCCAGCCGAGCGTCGAGAAGGGCCAGAGGCCGGAGCTGAACCAGGTGTCCAGCACATCGGCGTCCTGGGTGAGTTCCTCCGCACTGCCGTAATGCGCCCGCGCCTGGGTGGCGGCCTCGGCGGCATTGGCGGCGACGAAGACATGGCCGTCCGGGCCGTACCAGGCCGGGATGCGATGCCCCCACCAAAGCTGGCGCGAGATGCACCAGGGCTGGATGTCGCGCATCCAGGCGAAGAATGTGTTTTCCCACTGCTTCGGCACGAAGACCATCTTGCCGGTCTCGACAGCCTCGACGGCGGGCTTGGCCAGCACCGCGGCGTTGCAGAACCATTGCGTGGTCAGCAACGGCTCGATCGGCACGCCGGAGCGGTCGCCATGCGGGACCTGGTTGGTATGCGGCTCGATCTTGTCGAGCAGGCCGAGTTCGTCGAGCTTCGCCACGATGGCGGCGCGGGCGGCGAAGCGGTCCTGGCCTTCGAGCGAGCGGGCAAAGCCGGTATCGGCGATGCCGTCCACGTCGAAGAGTTCGATTTCAGCCAAGGTGATGCGCGCCTCGCGGTCCAGCACGGAGGGCATGGTCAGGCCATGGCGCTGGCCCACGTTGAAATCGTTGAAGTCATGCGCGGGGGTAATCTTCACCGCACCGGTGCCCTTTTCGGGGTCCGAATAAGTATCGGCGACGATTGGCACGCGGCGGCCGGTGATCGGCAGGATGACGTTGCGGCCCACCAAGGCGGTGTAACGTTCGTCCTCGGGATGCACGGCAACCGCCGTATCGCCGAGCATGGTCTCGGGCCGCGTGGTGGCGACGATGATAAATTCGCCTTCCGCACCACCTTCGATCGGGTAGCGCAGATACCAGAGATTGCCCTTCACCTCGCGATTCTCGACTTCGAGATCGGAAATCGCGGACTGGAATTTCGGGTCCCAGTTCACCAGGCGGCGATCGCGATAGATCAATCCCTGCTTGTGCAGCGTGACAAACACCTCGCGCACAGCGGCGGAGAGCCCGTCATCCATGGTAAAACGCTCGCGCGGCCAGTCGAGCGAGGCGCCCAGGCGGCGGAGCTGGCGGGTGATGGTGCCACCTGATTCGGCCTTCCACTGCCAGACGCGCTCAAGGAACTTCTCGCGGCCGAGTTCCTGGCGGGTGACTTTCTGGTCGCCAAGCAGGCGCTCCACCACCATTTGCGTCGCGATGCCGGCATGGTCGGTGCCGGGCTGCCACAAAGTGTCGCGGCCTTGCATGCGGCGCCAGCGGATCAGCGCATCCTGCACGGTGAAGGTGAGCGCGTGGCCCATATGCAGGCTGCCCGTGACATTGGGCGGCGGGATCATGATGCAATACGGGTCCGCATTGCTTTCGGGCGCGCAGGCGAAGGCGCCCTGCGCCTCCCACCCTTCATAGAGGCGCTTTTCGGTCTCGGCGGGGGAGAATGTCTTTTCCAGCATGCCGCGCTTCTACGCTGCCACGCCCAATGGTGGAAGCGCGGTCAGGCGGGAACTGGGTCGAATTGGCGGTATGGGCGGACGAAGCCTGCCTAAAGCGCGCGCTTGACGACCCGCTCGATCTCCGCCTGCACCAGGCGCTCGACCAGGCCGGGCAGATGCAGATCGAGCCAGGATTTCAGCAGCGGGCGGATTTCCAGCAGCACCAGATCCTCGATGCTCGGCCCGCCGCGATAGACCTGGGTGTTACGTTCGGCCGCCAGGGTGCGGACCAGATTACCCACCGAATTGGCAGCGGCATCGGCGGCGACGGCGCCGATCAGATCCTCAGTGGAGACACGCGGCGACAGGGCCTCAAGCGGAGTAGCAGCGATCTGGATGGACGGTGCGATCAACGCTCCAGGCCGGAGCGGTTCCGGATCGGCATGGCCAAACCCGGTCGCCAGAGTTTCAGGCTGCGGTTCATGCGCCGAAAGATCCGGCTCGACCATCATCGACTCGTCAAGCAGCAGAACCGAGTCCTCCACAGTTTCACCGGTGCCGCTTTCCGCCGGTTCGGCAGTGGCTTCTGGGTGCTCCGCCTCTGGAGCCTTGTCGTCTTCATTCAGGATCCGGCGGATGGAGGCGAGAATATCCTCCATCGAGGGGTCCGACGCCGTCGCCGGCGTCGGAGTGCTTGGCCCGG
>CANJOG010000071.1 GCA_947475475.1 Acetobacteraceae bacterium | reverse complement strand
TCACATATGTTCAAAATGCCAGGAGAAACCAGAATGCGTAAATTCGCAGCAGTCGTTGCACTCGGTCTTGCCACCATCTTTTGCTCGCCGGTCATGGCGGCGACCTATCTCGGCCTGATCAGCAGCGAGAACCAGGTGGCCGCGGCGGCGAACACGCCCTATCCGGTCAAGATGACTGGCGACCCCGCGACGGGCTTCAAGAATGAAGGCTCCAAGGTCACAATCGCCAAGGCTGGCGATTATTTTGTCGTTGCCGCCGCGCAGGTCGGTGGCTCGGTTCCGGGCAATATCTGGCTTTGGGTCCGCGTCAACGGCAAGGACGTGCCTGATTCGAATTCGATCCAGAACATCCCGTCGAAGGACTTCACCACCGTGCTGGTCTCTCAGGGCGAAATGACCTTCAAGGCCGGTGACGTGCTGGAATTCGTCTATGCCGCCAGCGCTCCGGGCCTTGGCCTGATTGCCACCAAGCCGGCCAACATGCCGGCGGTTCCCTCGATCATCTTCACGATCTTCAAGAACTGATCTTGGTATTCTGATCCCGCGCGCCTGACGGCGCGCGGGGGCGTTGCTCCGCGATGCGTGACCTTCCGCCGGACGGTCACGTATCGCGGCTGCGATGACGAGGTGAGCCTCGGCATGATCCGGCAAGCGTCCGCATGCCAGATGCGCTGCAATTCTTGCTCGCCAAAATGGGCTGGCCTTGGCTAGATTTTCTCCATGGAAGCGATCCAGGGCGAAGAATCTACCCTTTCCGCGGCAATGCGGAGAAACCTCGTCTTACTTGCCTGTTGCCAGGCGGTCGGACAGGCCGGCAGCACGCTGATGTTTAGCGCCACGGCGCTGTCGATCATCACATTCTATGACCGGCACGAACTCGCCACCCTGCCTGTCACCTTGCAGCATGTCGGTGTCATGCTGTCGGTCTTCCCAGCCGGCGCCTTGATGATGCGCATGGGACGGCGTTTCGGTTTCCATATGGGATCGCTCTTCGGCATGACCGGCTCGGCGCTCTGTGCCGTCGGGCTGTATTTCGCGACTTTCTGGATCATGTGTCTTGGCGGGCTGATCCTGGGCTATGCCGTCGCCTCCTTGCAGATGTATCGTTTCGCCGCCATCGAACTGGCGCCGCCAAGCTATCGGGCGCGGGCGATTTCCTGGGTGACGGCGGGCGGGGTCGCGGCGGGCGTGATCGGGCCGATGATCGCGCGTGCCACATTCGACCAGATCCAGCCGATCTTTCTCGGCACATACCTCGCCATGATCGCAGTGCATGCTGTGGTTTTCATCATCATGGCCTTTATTCGCTTTCCCAAAATCACGGCGGCGAGCCGGCCGACCGGGCCGCAGCGTTCGCTTTGGGAAATCGCCAGCCAGCCGCGTTTCGCCGCCGCGGTGATTGCCGGCATGGTCTCCTACGGCACCATGTCTTTCCTGATGAGTGCGTCACCTTTGGCCATCGTTGCCTGTGGATTGCCTCAGAGTGAGGCACCCTGGGTGATCTTCGTGCATGTGATGGGCATGTTCGTGCCGTCCTTTTTCACCGGCAATCTGATCACACGTTTTGGGGTCAACCGCGTGATGTTCGCCGGCGCACTCATTCTCGCTGCCGGCGTGCTCGCAGCTTTGGCCGGGATCAGCGAATGGTATTTCCGCGCCTCGCTGATGCTGAACGGGGTTGGCTGGAACTTCATGTTCGTCGGTGCCACGACCGTGGTCACCACCTGCTACCGGCCGCAGGAACGCGGCAAGGCGCAGGCGCTGAACGATTTCCTGATCTTTGGCACCACGGCGTCATCGAGTTTCTTCGCCGGCTACCTGCAGGATCGCCTCGGCTGGCAGGCACTGAACGAATTCTCGTTCATCCTGATCGTGATTGCCTTGCTCGCGGTGGCCTGGCTGAAATTCCAGAAACCGCCGCAACACGCGATTGTTTGAGCAGCGGCGGCCAGTTCAGGCAACATCCGGCACCGGCCAGAAATCGGCCGCGATGTCCTTCTGGATGTTCATCAGATCCTGCTGCACGTTATCCATGAACTCGTGCAGCCCAACGAGGATGATCGATTGCGGCGTATGTTCGGACAGGCGCCCGCGCAGATCGTCCAGCCGCTCCAGCGCCGCCAGCCCGCCATGCAGACCATAGCCGGAGCGCAGCTGGCTGATATAGGCTTCGATCTGTTGCAGGCTCAGAACCAGGGATCGCGGAAAGGCGTGGTTGAGTAGCAGAAAACCCACCACCGCGCCCGGTGAGACATCGCGCGGAAACACACGGCGGAAGGCGTGATAGCCGGCGGCGGCGCGCAGCACCGCGAACCACTGGTTCACATCGGTGGCCGAGCCCGGCTCCTGCCCTTCCGGCAAAATGGTGTGATACTTGATATCGACCAGACGGGTGATCTGGTCGGCGCGCTCCATGTATTTGCCGATGGCGTAGAAAATCCAGCCCTGGTCACGGAAGAACGTGCCTTCGGTGATGCCGGTATGCATCTGGCAGCCTTCCTTGAGCATGGCGCAGACGCCCGACAGGCGGGAGGGGGCGATATCGGCCTGGGTCAGGCCCCGGACCTCGCCATAAAAGACATTGATGTGCTGCCACATCTCCGTCGAAATCAGCGGCCGCAGCGTACGGGCATTCTCGCGCACCTGGGTGATCGCATTGGCGATCGAGGTTGGGTTGTCGCGGTCGAGAATGTAGAAATTGGTGACCGTGCCGGAATTGGCGAACACATTGCGCTTGAAGAATTTCTCGGCATCGGCGTTGATGTTCAGCACCGAGAGCCAGCCGCTCTCGCCGGCATCCTGGCGAGAGAATCCGTCCGTCACATCGACGATGCGCGCCAGATTCTCGATGCGCTCGATATAGCGCGCCATCCAGACCAGACATTCGGCATAGCGCGAGAGCAGCGGGCCGCGCAGCGTCGGGGTGGTCATCTGATCGCTCATGCCAGGCCTCCCTCTTCAAGCACCCAGGTATCCTTCGATCCGCCGCCCTGCGAGGAATTCACGATCAGCGACCCCTTGCGCAACGCCACGCGGGTCAGGCCGCCGGGCAGCACCCAGGTTTTCTCGCCAGTCACCGCGAAAGGCCGCAGATCGACATGGCGGGGGCCGACGCCGTCTTCGACCAGGGTGGGCGCGACCGAGAGCTGGATCATCGGCTGCGAGATGTAATTGGCCGGATCGGAGAGGATCGTCGCGCGCAATTCCTCCAACTCCGCCTTGCTGGCGCGCGGGCCGATGACGATGCCATAGCCGCCTGACTCGCCCACCGGCTTGCAGACCAGCTTATCGAGATTGTCGAGCGTGTATTTCAGACCCTCGGGCTCGCCGCAGATATTGGTCTGCACGTTCTGCAGAATGGCGTCCTGCCCAAGATAGTAGCGGATGATGCGCGGCATATAGGCATAGACGGCCTTGTCATCGGCAACGCCGGTGCCGATCGCATTGGCAATCGCCACATTCCCCGCCCGCCAGGCCCGCATCAGCCCGCGCACGCCGAGCTGGCTATCGGGGCGGAACACTTCGGGGTCGAGGAAGTCATCGTTCAGGCGCCGGTAGATGCCATGCACCGGGGCAAGGCCCGCCGTGGTGCGCATCCACACCCGGTCATCCTCGACCACCAGATCGCGGCCCTCGACCAGGGGGACGCCCATTTCGCGGGCGAGGAACACGTGTTCGAAATAGGCGGAATTGTAGATGCCGGGCGAGAGCAGCACGAGGCGCGGGTTGTTGCCGCCCGGCGAGACCTCGGCCAGCGCCTCATGCAGGCGCATGCCGTAATTTTCCACCGGCCGCACCCGCAGACCCTGCATCAGGTCAGAGAAGATACGTGCCATCATATGGCGGTTCTCGATGACGTAGGACACGCCCGAGGGCGAGCGCGCATTATCCTCCAGCACCAGGAACTGGCCTTCATCGTCGCGCACGATATCGGTGCCGCAGACATGGACATAGGTCTTGGCCGGGACTGCGAAATCCACCATCTCCGGCCGGTAGTTCGGATTGCCGAGCACCAGGCTTTCGGGGATCACGCCGTCCTTGATGATCTGCCGGTTGTGATAAATGTCGTGCAGGAAGAGGTTCAGCGCCGCCACACGCTGCTGCACGCCGGTATCGATCGTCTCCCATTCCGGCGCGGAGATCACGCGGGGGATCAGGTCGAAGGGCAGGATGCGGTCGATCGCGTCCTTCTCGGAATAGACCGTGAAGGTGATGCCGAGATTGAACAGCTCGGTCTCGGCCACCTTGGAGCGGCGGCGCAATTCATCGAGCGGCATGGCGGCGAGGCGTTCGGCCACCAGCGCGATGGCCTGGTCGCTGGCGCCCGCGGGCCGCAGCAATTCGCAGAAGCTTTTGCCGGGATCGTAGCCCTCAAAGAGCCCCGCATGTGGTCCAGCCCCGCCCGAGGCGACGGGTTGGACAGTGGACTGGGACTGCTGCTGCATGCGACTTAACTCCGGGCGGCAGCGATTGAAGACCAAGGCAGTGATAGTTTTCAACCGCTCCGCCACGAGAAGCAAGCTCCGTACCGCTGCGGATGGTTTCATGCCAGCAGCGGCATATCCAGCAGGGAAGGCACCACCCAATGCGCACGAGATTTGCTGTCGGATCGCCCTTCCCACCCATCGAATTTCCCCGCATTGGCGGCGGCACGCTCTGCCCCGCGCGGGACGCAGGCTGGCGGCTGGTGCTGATCTATCGCCACCGGGACTGCCCGTTCTGCATGAAGCAGCTTCGTCAGCTTGAGGAGTTGCACGGTGATTTCGCGGCATTTGGTGTCAGCGTCATGGCGCTCTCCGCCGATCCGGAGCATTTCGCCGCCGAGTCCGTCGCCAAGCAGGGCTGGAGCTTCCCTGTGGGCTACGGCCTCGACCGCGCTGGGATGGAGGCGCTCGGCCTCTACATCACCCATCGCGTCGATGACGCCGGGGAACGGATTTTCGCCGAACCTGGCCTGTTCCTGATCAATCCCGATGGCAACGTGCACGTCGCGGATTTCTCCAACGCACCCTTCGTTCGCCCGGACCTGTCGATTTTGCTGACCGGGGTGAAGATCATCCAGGACCGCGGCCTGCCGGTTTTTGGCACCGCCTGACATGGACCGCCCCACCGGCAGGTTGCCTCCAGCAAGCCCGGGCATCGGGCGCATGGCGTTTTCCGGCCTCGTCGCCCTGCTGGTCGGCATCGGTTTTGGCCGCTTCGGCTTTACGCCGCTGGTCCCCGGACTGGTGCAGGCTGGCTGGTTCAGCGCCGGAGTGGCGGGCGTGCTGGGCGCGAGCAATCTGCTTGGCTTCATGGCCGGGGCGCATTGGTCGCGGCTGTTGCTGCGGTATCTTTCGATCCCGGCGCTGCTGCGCATCTCCATGGTCGCGGCATTGGCCAGCTTCGCCGCCGGGTCGCTGGATTGGGGATTTACCTGGCACCTGCTCGCGCGTCTGGTCTCGGGCGTTGCCGGCGGTTTCGCAATGGCGCTGAGCGTGCCGGCCGTGCTGGGCGCAACTCCAGCGGCAAAACGCGGCATTGTCGCGGGCATCCTCTTTGCCGCCATGGGCATCGGGATCGTGATTTCAGGAACCGTTGTGCCCTGGCTGCTCGGTCATTCCCTGCCGCTGGCCTGGCTCGGCTTTGTGGCCATTGGCGCACCCCTGGCAGTCCTTGCCTGGAATGGTCTCCCGCGAGGATTGCCCGCACCGCCGTCCAATGCGCAGGCCGACGCGCTGGGGCCGATGGCGGCGCCCGTCTTCCTTATTGCCGCGGGAATCTGCCTGGGCGCCGCGGCCTTTGCGCCGCACACGGTCTATTGGTCGGACTACATCGCGCGCGAACTGGGCCTCGGCAATCATATCGCCGGGCTCTACTGGATCTTGTTGGGGCTCTCCGCCTGCATTGTCCCAACACTCCTGGGCATGGCGGCGGATCGCATCGGTTTCACCCTCAGCCTGCGCCTGACACTCGCCGGCCTGGCAGTTGCCGTAGCCCTTCCAGCCTTTGCAAGCGGCAGTTTTGTGCTCGCCTTTTCCTCGCTGGTGGTCGGCGGGCTTGGCATCTCCATCGCCTCGCTCGGATCGGGACGCACGAACCGCATGGTCGGGCCCGCACGCCATGCCGCGGTCTGGGGCAAGATGGTAATCGGATTTGGCCTCTCGCAGGCAGCGAGCGGCTATCTCATGGCCTTCTTGCTGGCGCGCACCGGTTCATATGCGCTGCTCTTTGCCGTCGGCGGCGGACTGGCCCTGCTGGGCGTTGCCGCCGATTGGGCCGCCGCCAGGCTGGAGCGCAGGCGCGGGCTGGCGGGCACCAACGCCTGAACGTTCATCCAGCAGCCAAAACCGGCTCATCCGCGCGATCCACAGCAAAACTCGCCTCGATATGCTCGGCCAGCGCATCCGTCACCGGCTGGGACGGGTGGCGGGCCTTCAGCAAGGTAATGCCAAATTGCGGCAGGTCCGGCAGGCCCTCCTCACGCCGCAGGACGCGCAGCCCCTCTGGCAACCAGAAACGGGCCGAGACCGTCACCGCGAGGCCCGCCATGACCGGCGCATGGGTGCCGATCTGCGAGGCCGAGGTATAGGCGATCCGGTGCGGCACGCCGGCCCGGTCCAGCGCCTTCAGGGCCGAGCGCCGCCACAGGCATTGCGGATGCGCCAGTGCCAGCGGCAGCGGGCGGCGGCGATGCGGGGCGTAACGGCTGGCCGTCACCCAGACGAGATCGCCCTTCCAGAGCGGCTTGGCCTCCCAGCCGCGCGGCTCATTGCCTTCGCTACACAAAGTGAGGTCCAGATCGCCGGCGCGCAGGCGTTCGACGCAATCGGTCGATGGCGCGCAGATCACCTCCACCTCGACAGCCGGATGGGTTTCGGCAAAGCGCCTGAGCACACGTGGCAAAAGATGCGGCGCGTAATCGTCCGGCGTGCCGAGCCGGACGCGCCCGGCGATGGCGGGTTCTCGGAAAGTGGCGAGCACCTCGTCATTGAGCGAGAGGATTTGCCGCGCGCGGTCGAGCAGATACTGGCCGTGCGCGGTCAGATCCACGCCGCCGCCCCTGCCGCGCGCCAGCACTGGCTGGCCAAGCACCTCTTCGAGGCGTTTGACCTGCATGGAGACAGCCGATTGCGTGCGGCCCACGGCAGTTGCGGCCTGGGTGAAACTGCGACCTTCGGCAATGAGCACGAAGACACGGAGCAGATCGGGGTCGAGCGCCTGGTTCATGCTGGCTGGTCTCCCTGGGGAAGATCAATTTCCCTGATCCAGTGCATAAATCCAATTCGTTTCCATGATACCTGCCATGCCGTCATTCTGACCTCTGAAGGAGAGGAGGATGCAATGACGCATTCAGGCACCGCGACTGGATTTTTCACTCTGGCCCAGGCCATCGCCACCAAGCTGGCGATCAACTGGCCGGCCGCGATTTGTGCCGCCTGTGTCCAACGCATCCGCGCCATGGCAACCACCATGCGCACCCGCCGCATGCTGGCGCGACTGGATGACCGCATGCTCTCCGATATCGGCATCTCGCGCGCCGATGCGTTGGAGGAGGCCGGGCGTGCTCCCTGGAACGTGACGGCTCACCGGAAAATGCCGCGCTAGAGCCTGATGAGTTTAGGTTTAAACTCATCAGGCTCTAGCTTTGTTGTTTGAGCGGATGATTCAGACCTCCGGTGAGTCCACCTTCGGTCATCATGCGCTAAGCTGACCCGCTTCCCGCTTGCTTGACAGGCGCGGCCCGATAGGTCGGGCTGCGTCATTCGAGATGGGGAGGCGGCGTTCGCGCACATGCGTGAGGCGGAAGGAAAAATGTGGCGTGCGGCGCTGGCCGGGCTGGCGGCGCTGATGCTCACGATCGGGCTGGGGCGTTTTGCCTTTGGCCCGCTGGTGCCTGCTCTGGTGCGCGAGGGCTGGTTCTCGCCGAGCATGGCCGGCTATCTCGGGGCCACGACGTTGTTCGGTTATATGTTCGGCGCCGGCAGTGCGCAGGCCATGGC
>CANJOG010000070.1 GCA_947475475.1 Acetobacteraceae bacterium | reverse complement strand
CTGTGCGTTTCGGCGATTTATCCGCGTCCGGACAATCTCTATCGCAACGCCTTCGTGCATTCGCGCATCCGCACCTATCGCAAGGCCGGGCGCAATGTACCGGTTGTGTCGCTGGAGGGGAATGATCCAATCCCTGGCAGCTATATTTTCGATGGCGCGCTGGTGCTGGTGGGCGGCAAGCGGATTCTGCGCGAGGTTTTCGCGGCGCGGAAATTCTCGCGCATTCTCGTGCATAATATGTCGCGCGATCTGATGGATGTGCTGGGCGACACCGCGCCGGACGTAAAGAAGATCGTCTGGGTTCACGCCTTTGAGACCGAATCCTGGTTCCGGCGCTGGTGCAATTTCGAATTGGCGGCGCCCGATGTCAGCCAGCGGATTCTGGCGTCAAAGAAACTGTGCGATTCGCGGACTGAAGTGCTTGGCGAGGTCTATCGCCGGTCCCGCGCTGACGGGGATTGCCGGTCGATCTTTGTGTCTGACTGGTTCTATCGGAATGTGGCGATCATCGACACGCGGCAGACGCCGCAGGATTTCCGGATCATTCCCAACCCGATCGACACTGCCTTGTTCCGTCAGCGGGCCAAGCAGCCGGAGGACCGGTTCAAATGGTTGTCGATCAGGCCATATACGGCGCGTAATTACGCCAATGATCTGACGGTCGCCGCGATCCTGTTGCTGAGCGACGAGCCCTGGTTCTCCAAGGCGCAGATCACGCTGGTCGGGCGTGGGCCGCTGTTTGACAGCACGGTGGCGCCGTTGCGGAAGTTCTCCAATGTGAAGCTGGAGAATACCTTCCTGCGCCAGGCGGAAATTCCTGGATATCACGCGCGGCACGGGCTGTTCCTGTGTCCGTCGCGGCATGATTCGCAGGGTGTGTCGTTGGGCGAGGCGATGGCGAGCGGCATGGTGCCGATCTCCAATGACCGCATGGCGATTCCGGATTTCGTGCCGCGCGAATGGGGCGTGTTGGCAAGGCATGACGATCCGGTCGATCTGGCGGCCCGGATCAAGCTGCTGGTGGAGAATCCGGATCGGTTTATGGCACTGGCGGCGCAGGCGTCGGGCCATATCCAGTCGATCTGTGGTGACGAGAAGATTCTACAGGCGGAGCTGAAGGCGATTTCGGACGCCTGAACGAGGTCTCCGCCGAGTGAGGGCGGATCACAGCAAGTGGAGTATGGCGCGCGTGGCGACCAAAATCATGACTGTCGTGGGGACGCGGCCAGAGGCCATCAAGATGGTGCCGGTGTTGCGTGCCATTCGTGCGCAGGCCGGGCTTGAGCTGATCTCGATCACCACCGGGCAGCATCGCCAAATGCTCGACCAGGTGTTCAGCGCGTTTTCCGAGACGGCAGATCATGATCTCGGCGTGATGACGGCCAATCAGTCGCTGGCCGGCATCACATCGTCCGTGTTGACCAAGATGATGGATGTGCTTGGCGAGTACAAGCCGGACATCGTGCTGGTGCATGGCGATACGACGACGGCAATGGCCGCGGCGATGGCGTGTTTTTATGCGCGGGTGCGGATCGGGCATGTCGAGGCGGGGTTGCGGTCGGGCGACTTGCAGCGGCCCTGGCCGGAAGAGTTCAATCGCGTCACCATCGATTCGATTGCCGAATTCATGTTCGCGCCTACCGAAGGGGCGAAGGCCAATCTGCTGGCCGAATATAATCGCAATGGCCGGATTTATGTGACTGGCAATACCGGCATCGACACGTTGCTGCTGACGGCGAAGCTGATCGAGAATGACGCGGCGCAGAAGCAGGCGATGGCGGCGAAATACAATTATCTTGATCCGTCCCTGCGGCTTGTGCTGGTCACGGGCCATCGGCGCGAGAATTTTGGCGATGGGTTCCAGCGCATTTGCGACGGTCTGGCGACGCTGGCCAAGCGTGGCGATGTGCAGGTGCTCTATCCTGTGCATCTCAATCCAAATGTCCGTAGTGTGGTGCAGGAACGTCTGCGCGATGTGGCGAATATCTTCCTGATCGATCCTGTCGAGTATTTCGATATGGTCTATCTGATGCAACGGAGCTACCTGATCATCACGGATTCGGGTGGCATTCAGGAAGAGGCACCTGCGCTGGGCAAGCCGGTGCTGGTGATGCGCGAGACGACGGAACGGCCGGAGGCGCTGGCTTCCGGCGTGGTCAAGCTGGTCGGCACCGATCCGGACAAGATGACTGGCGAGGCGGCGATTTTGCTTGATCAGCCGAGCGTCTATGCCGAGCGGGCGCGGCCGGTGTTTCCGTATGGCGATGGCCAGGCGGCACAGCGGATTGCGGCGGCTTTGGCGGAGGCTGGCTAGGCGCTCCGTGCGGCGATGAGTTTGCTGAGCTGGAGTTGCGCTGCGAAATCCAGCTTGGCAAAACCCGCGACTTCCTGAGCCTCGCGCGTGACATCGGCCGGCCAGGAACGGGTGAAGCTCGAAAAGAGTGACTCATTCGTAGTGATGGATGGCAGCCAGGATTGCGCGCGCTTGACGGCGATCATTGGGAAGCGGTGGCGATGCGCGTGGATGGCGAAGCGCAGATCGACGAAGCGCTGTGAACCCATCATGTAATCCAGTGACGGCATCTGCCAGCCCTGAAGCATGACCGTGCCGGTGCCAAGCTGGTTGACCAGCATGTGCGTCGCAAGTTCGGTGTTGAAGGTATAGACCGTGCGTGAACCGGCATCACCGTCGAAGAAATCGGCGTAGATGATGCCATGCAGGCCGAGGATCGGGTTGAGCGGCTCCAGTTCCTTATGGGCGGCGAGCAGATATTCAACGTAGTTGGTGGGGTAGTCGATATCGTCATCGCAGAGCACGACGATGTCGTCCGGGCGGGATGCGGGCACGAATTTGCCGACATCCTTGTAGTCTTGATCGGGGATGATCCAGTCCACCGGGCCAAGGCCGGACCATTCGGATGGCACTTCGGTGAATTCATTCAGCACCACCCGCAGCGTATCGGCCTGGGGCAACAGGCGTTCGACGATGCGCGGCAGCAGGGCGCGGCGTTTGGGGTAGGTCGCGATATTGATGCAGACGCGCTTGATCATGGTCATCTCAGCCGCACGATTTTGGCGGGGTCGCGCCAGATCTGGTGGCGTTCCAGGCAGGCGGCGATATCGGCGTCGGTGACGATGGCTTTGCCCAGCAGGCGCTGGCGTGCGGCGATTTCGGCATAGGCACGGCGGGCTGGTGCGCGATAGCCGTCGCTCAAAGCTTCAGTGCCAGCGGAACGTGTCAGTGACTGGTTTGACCAAAGGCCGAGCACCAGCGGCTTTTCGATGCGGATGACCTGGTCCTCGCCGAGATTGGCCCGGATGGATTCGATGAACTCTGTATCGGCGCCGCATTGCACGGAGCGATACGGACCATAGGCGGTGAAGACCTCACGTGATGCCAGCAGCGAAACCGCGCAAAGGCGCCGGCATCGTCCGTCACGGAAATAAATGGCCTCACCGTCGGCGCGAATGCGAATCCAGCTTGCGGTCGCGGCGCGTGCGCCGGTGCGCTGCATCTCGTCGATCTGGATGGTGATGCGGGTTGGCAGAGAAAAATCATCGGCATCCTGGAAGCCGATGAGGGCGCCCTTCGCTTGGGCGATCAGCGCATTGCGGACATTGTAGGTGCCCTGGTTCCGTTCCGAGCGGTAAATCCGCAACCTTGGATCGGTAATGCGGCTGGCTTCCTCGATGGTGGAGTCCGTGCTGCCATCGTCGCAGACGAGAAGTTCGAGATTGCTGTGGCTTTGGCTCAGGATCGAGCGGATGGAATAGGCGATCGTCTCCTGCGCATTGAAGGCGGACATCAGGATCGAGACATAGGGGCCGGCGTGCGTGCGCGGCGATTTCTCGAAGGTAACCGTGCTCAGGACATTTCCCGAAATCGCAGGCTCCGCCGTGCGGATTTCCGGCAGGTCGAAGGCCGCGAGGTAGCGGTTCCAGTACCGCGTCCATGATGTGCTGGAGGTGTGCCGCACGGCATTGGCGAAGAGCAGCAGCGAGTCATCGTCTGGGCCGCCTTTGGCGCGGGCTTGCGAGACTTTGCTCAGCAGCAGCGGATCGGTATGCGCACGCGGGGCTAGGTAGAAGGCGTTGGCGGCACCGGATGGCAGCGTGGCGCGGGCGAGGCGCGTGGCGCTGTCATCGGCGCCGGCATCGATGAGTTCCGCGGCGGCGACGGCGAGTGTGTCGTCACGCAGTGCGAGATCGAGATTGCCGAGTAGAATGGAGCGCGCCTTTTCCGTCTCGCCAAAGGCCAGGGCGACATTGATGGCGAGCACTGTGTGGGTTAGGCGCTGCGCCGGCAGCAAGGTGGATTGCGCGAGATCGATCTGTGTCAGGAGATCGCGCGTTGTCTGTAGTGCCTCCAGACGCCAGGCCAGCGATGCCATTTCCAGCAGCACGGCCGTGCGATCCAGCCGGCCACGCTTGGGCAGGCTCGCATTGAGATCGCGTAGTCGCTGATAGACGTCACCCGACAGGGTCCGCATCGGTGGCGCGTCGCCTGATGCGGGCGTCACGGCACCGATGCGCGGCACGTCCTGGGACACCGCTTGCTCGCCTTGCGCCGTTCCGTGTGATAGAACCAATGCCGGTTGCCGAGGTTTCTTGATGGGCCTCCAATTACTATGAAGTTTGGCGCAGCTTCAAGGTTCGATGGTCTGGCGCTGGATGCACGGAGGTCGCGGGCAAGCGAACCCGGCGGATTGAGGCGAACGGACAGGGACGGCAGAAGGCGTGGGCGCTGACAAAACTGAGGATGCGCGGCTGGGATTGATCTTCGATCCCGGCTCACGCGTCTGGGCATTGGAGATCGAGGGCGAGACGCGCCGACTCTCCAGTCTGGCCGCCGTTGATGATTTGCTCACGATCATGCCTGTGCGGATCTGGCCTGGTATGGCTGGCGAGCTCGCTGTCGATGGCGATGCCACGTTGAAGGCCTTCACTTACGAGCAAGATGTCGGGTCGGTTGAAGTGTTGCTGTCGGGCGCTGCCGGGGCTGATGATCGCCTGCTTTCGGCGACGATCCGGCCGCTGCCTCCCGTGGCGAGTTGGCTGTCGGGGCGTTTTCCGGATGGCTGGATTGAGCCCGATGCGGCGTTGTGCATTCGCGGGCTGGATGTGATGGGGCTGCGCCTGTTCCTGCCGCCCAAGGAGGGCGGGGCGGCCAAGCAGATCACGGTCTCGGTCAATGACGAGACATTTGGCACGTTCGAGGCATCGCGCTCGGCGATTACGGAATTGCGGATTCCTGTTGGGTCGGCCTGGCGCGATTCGGTCATCCGCCTGCACGCATCCTATGCCGAGGAATCGGCTGGCGGGGATGAACGGCAGCTTGGTTTTGTCGCGACGATCCTGGATGGGGATGCTGTTCTGGTGCCCACGGAGCTGACCGAGGGTGACCAGAATGGGTGATCGCCGGATTGCCCAGCTTTTGCAGACGATCGGGGTTCTCTCCGATGCGCTGTCCGAAGCCAATGTTGTGCAACGCCTGCACACTCAGCCGGGCCAGACGGTGCAGAAGCGTCCTGTGCTGGCGATGGTGCATGACGCGACGGATGCGTTCCGGGCGGGAAATCTGGCGATTCTAGCGGCGGATTTTTGTCAGGTGCGCTGCTTTGTGCGGGGCGCTGATGCAGGTGATGCCCGGGTTGGTATCGCCAAGATCGTGCTGACCGAGAAAAAGATCGATATTGTCATTATTGTTGGTGAGTCCGGGCCGGTTCTCGATCTCGGTTATGCGCTGGCGCAGCATTTTGGCGCGGCGCTGATCACCGATCGCGCGGATGGGCAGGCTGAGTCCGGGCCGGGCATTTCCGCTGTACTGTCACCGTTGGCTTCGGCGCAATGCGATCCGGCGGTTTTTGCGGTACGCAATGCAGTGGCCGCAGTTCCGGGCAATCAGCTGGTCTGGGCGGCGACGCTGGGCGCCGGGCATGTGCAGGCCGGGAATGAAGGGGCGGTTCTGCTGGCCGGGCCGGATGCTGATGCGCGCGTGCAGGACTTGCGAGACAGTCTGGAATTCGAAGCCGATGCACGATTCACTTTGCTTGATCTTGCAAGCACCGCGCTGACTCCTGGTGCGTTTGTGGGCGCGGCCGCCCTGCTGGTGTGTGGCGCGGCTGGCGCGGAGGCGGATCGGCTGAACGCTGTGGTGCTGCAAGCGCTGGCGCTGGATGTGCCGGTTTTTGCGGATCACAAGCTGGCAATCGAGCGTGAGTTGCCGAAAGGTGCGATCAATCATGCCGCATTTTCCCGCCGCGCTGCCCAGGCGCCGGTGCGGTCTGTTCGCGGCGCGGTTCTCGGGGAATTTTCCGCGCGGGTGAATGCGGAGCGGCTGCGCGCGGCATTGCTTCCTGCCGACGCACGGCGGGCCGGCCATGCCGAGGCGCTTCGGGTAGCGGCGGCAGAGCGATTCTCTGTGCCGTCTTTGCGAGAGTCTGAGCCGGAAGCTGGAAAGCCCGATCTGGTGGTGTTCTGGAAGCAGCACGATAGCGGGATTTATGCGCGGCGATCCGACAGGATGGTCGAGGCGTTGCTGGCATCGGGGCGTTTCGGACGGCTGCTGCAATTCGATGCGCCGATGCTGCGCGCGGAGCTTACCTCGCGCATTGCCGAGGGCGATGCGTCGCCGATGTCGGAAAGCCGGCTGGTGGCGGATGGGACGGTGCGCCGCTTGCTGCATCTCGATGATTCAGCGCGCGGGCGCCAGCGGAGTTTTGTGCAAGACGATGGGCGTGGCTGGTCGCTGCTGGGCGACGCAGGGGAGGGACAGGAATTCGCGGATTTTGTCGCGGCGGAAATGCGGGCTTGGGGCGTCAATCCGGCGGCTAGCGTGGCGCTGGTTTTTCCGGTGGTCGCGGATTTTCCGGCCATTCAGCGGCTGGTGCGGTTTGAGCATGTGGTGGTTGATCTGGTGGATGACCAGCGCACCTGGCCATCCTCGGATGCGATCAAGGCTGCGCATGACCGCGTCTATCGCGAGACGATCGGGATGGCGGATCTCGTCGTGACCAATTGCGCGCCGATTGCCGAGCGTTTTGCCGATCTTCGTGCGGATATCGCCGTGATTCCGAATGGCGCCGAGGAGAATCTGGAGCGGTTCGCGGACATTGCGCGCGAGAGTTCGGGCATAACGGTGGGATATGTCGGCGATATGCGGCAGCGCATGGATTGGGCGCTGTGTGCTGAGCTTGTGGTGGCGCATCAGGAGTGGCGGTTTGTCTTCGTCGGCAGCTACGATCCGGCGCGGGTGCCTGCCTCCGTGCTTGAGGGGCCGAACGTCACCATGACGGGGCCGTTGCCGGCCGAACAGGCACTGGACTGGATGGCGCGGTTCAGTGTGGCGATCATCCCGCATGTGAAGAATGCCATGACGGAGGCAATGAACCCGCTCAAGGCGTATCAATACCTGGCGATGGGAATTCCCACCGTGTCCAGCGATGTCGCCAATATCGACGAGTTGCGGGAGCATATCGTGGTGGCTGGCAATGCAGCGGACTTCGGCGCGGCGATCGAAGCGGCGGCCCGGCGCGGGCGTCAGGCCGATGTGGCCGCTGAGGTTCAGCGGCGTTTCGGCTGGAGCGTGCGCGCAGCGGATTATGTCGCGGCGATGCAGCGCGTCGGGGTTTTGAGCTAGGCGGCGCGGTCAGGCGGCGGCCGGGTCATCCGTTAGCTTGCCGGCGAATCTACAGGGTGCGGCGACCGGGCAGCGCCAACATTCCGGCTTGCGGGCCTTGCAGATGTAGCGGCCGTGCAGAATGAGCAGGTGATGCGAATCCTGCAGCAGCGCGGGCGGGATGCGGGCGACCAGGCCATCCTCGACAGCGCGCGGGGTCTTGCCTGGGGCCAGGCCGGTGCGGTTGCCGATGCGGAAGATATGCGTATCCACCGCCATGGTCGGCTGGCCGAAGGCAACGTTCAACACGACATTGGCGGTCTTGCGCCCAACTCCGGGCAAGGCTTCCAGCTCAGCGCGGGTTTGCGGAACCTCGCCGCCATGATGTTCCATCAATAGCCGCGCCATGGCGACGATATG
>CANJOG010000069.1 GCA_947475475.1 Acetobacteraceae bacterium | reverse complement strand
GGCCCCTTCGCCCAGGCTCCCTCCCGATCCACCACATCGAGAAAGCGCGCGAGCCCCGCCTCCTCATCGCCCGCCCGCACCAGAGCCGCACCGTCCTTGATGGCGGCGGCAATCTCGGTCCTGGGCATAGGTGCAACCAGCAGCGATTTTTCCAGCATCACAAACGGCTCCACCAGAATCAGCCGCCGCACCAGGTCAGGCCGCCGCAGGGCCAGCAGCAGCGCCACCGCGCCGCCGCGCGAATGGCCCAGCAGGTCGATCTGTTTGCTCCCGCGCGGATAGGCCGCATCCAGATCGTCCACATGCGTCGCCAGGCTGTAGGCAGAATCCCCGTCCCATTCCATCGGTGAATGGTGACGCAGGCTCGGGGCAATGGCGCGGTGGGTCGTACCGAGCGCGTCCTGCACGGGCGCGAATGCACTGGCGTCGCAAACGGCGCCGTGCACAAGCAACAGGTCACGCCCCGTGCCGGAGGCGAGTGCATGCAGTGGCAGATCAGGCAGCGGAAACACGGTGCGCTGACTCACGATGACACCAGCTCCTTCAACAGCAAAACGCCGCGCCAGGATCGCTCCCGGCGCGGCGTCTGTTTCACTCCGGGCTCACGCCGCTCAGCGCGGTTCGAGCGCCGCAACGCCGGGCAACACCTTGCCCTCCAGCCATTCCAGAAAAGCGCCGCCGGCGCTGGAGACGTAGCTCATCTTCTCCATCACCCCAGCATGCTTCAGCGCGGAGACAGTGTCGCCACCGCCCGCCACGCTACGCAGATTGCCAGCCTGAGTCGCCGCCGCCACCGCTTGCGCCAATGCCACGGTCGCGGCATCGAAGGGCGGAATTTCGAAGGCGCCAAGCGGGCCGTTCCAGACCAGCGTCTTGATGCTGGGCAGGCGCGCAATCAGCGAGCCGACGGTCGCCGGGCCAACATCGAGGATCATCGTATCGGCCGGCACCGCATTGATCGCCACAGTCTGGGTCGGCGGATTGGCCTTGAACTCGGTGGCCACAACCGCATCGACGGGAAGCACGATATCGCAGCCCGCCGCCTTGGCCTGGGCCAGGATTTCCAGCGCCATGCCGTGCATCTCGCCTTCCTGCAGCGACTTGCCGACGCCGACGCCCTGGGCCGCGAGGAAGGTGTTGGCCATGGCGCCGCCAATGACCAGCACATCAACCTTGCCAACCAGATTGCCAAGCAGTTCGAGCTTGGTGGACACTTTCGCGCCACCGACAATCGCCGCTACCGGACGCTGCGGATTGCCGAGGGCAGCATCCAGCGCTTCCAGCTCCGCCTGCATCAACCGCCCCGCATAGGCCGGCAGCAAGTGGGCCACGCCTTCCGTGCTCGCATGCGCGCGATGCGCCGCGGAGAAGGCATCGTTGACGAAGATATCGGCAAGCTTGGACAGTTCCGCCGCCATCGCCGGGTCGTTCTTTTCCTCCCCGGCGTGGAAGCGGGTGTTTTCCAGCACGCAGATTTCGCCATCGCTCATCGCGGCGACGGCCTGCTGGGCAACAGGGCCGATGCACTCATCGGCAAAATGCACCTTCAGGCCGAGCACCTCGCCAAGCGCCACCGCAATCGGCGCCAGCGACATCTCGGGAACGCGCTTGCCCTTCGGCCGGTCGAAATGGCTGCATACGATCACCCGCGCGCCCTTCTGGGCCAGTTCACGAATGGTCGGTGTCAGCCGTTCGAGGCGCGTCAGGTCGGAAATCTTCCCGTCGCGGACCGGCACATTGAGGTCGGCGCGGACAAGCACGCGCTTGCCCGCAACCTGCACGTTATCGAGCGTGCGAAAGCTCATGCTGGAACCCCGCTCTCAGAGCGAGCCGAACAGCGCAGCGGTGTCCGACATGCGGTTGGAGAAGCCCCACTCATTGTCGTACCAGCCCATCACGCGGAACAGCGCACCATCAACCACCGTGGTCTGGGTGGAGTCGAAGGTGCAGGAGAAGGGCTGACCATTGAAATCGATCGAGACCAGCGGCTCCGTGTTGTAGGCCAGGATGCCCTTCAGCTCGCCTTCAGACGCCAGCTTCATCGCCGCGTTGATGTCGTTCTTCGTGGGCGACTTCTTCAGCACCACGTCGAGCGAGACCAGCGACACGTTCGGCGTCGGCACGCGGATGGCGGTGCCATCGAGCTTGCCGGCGAGTTCCGGCAGCACCAGGCCAACGGCCTTGGCCGCACCGGTGCTGGTCGGGATCATGGACACAGCCGCCGCGCGGGCGCGGTGCAGATCCTTGTGCAGCGTATCGACGGTCTTCTGGTCGCCCGTATAGGCATGGATGGTGACCATGTAGCCGCGCTCGATGCCGTAATTCTCGTGCAGCACCTTCGCCATCGGAGCCAGGCAGTTGGTGGTGCAGGAGGCGTTCGAGATCACCGTCATATCCGACGTCACAACCTTGTGGTTGACGCCATACACAACCGTCGCATCCACGCCATCAGCGGGGGCCGAGATCAGCACCTTGCGGGCGCCGGCGGTGAGGAGCTGCGCGGCGGCGGCCTTCGTCGTGAAGATGCCCGTGCATTCCATCGCCACATCAACGCCCGCCAGCGGCACCTTTGTCGGATCGCGCTCGGCCGAGACCTTGATCGGGCCATAGACATGGCCGTTATGGCGGATCGTGATGGTATCGCCAGAGACTTCGACATCGCCGGCGAATCGGCCATGCACGCTGTCATACTTGAACATATGGGCGTTGGCCTCGACGCTGCCGAGATCGTTGATCACGACCGGCACAACATCCTTGCGGCCGGATTCGACCATGGCGCGCAGCACGAGGCGACCGATACGCCCGAAACCATTGATGGCGACCTTCACGGCCATTTTATTCTCTCCTGTCTGGATCTAAGGATATCAACCAAGACGCTTCTTCACCGCGGCGACCAGCGCCTCGGGCGTCAAACCGAAATGCTTGTAGAGAACTTCGAACGGCGCCGAGGCACCGAACGTGGTCATGCCGAGGAACACGCCATCGGCGCCGAGCCAGCGATCCCAGCCCATGGGCGAGCCTGCCTCGATACCGAAGCGCGGAGCACTGCCGAGCACGGCATTGCGCCAGGCCTCATCCTGCGCGGCGAACAGCTCCCAGCAGGGGAGCGAGACAACCGCGACGGAAATCCCGTCCGCCGCCAACGCATCGCGCGCCGCCATGGCAATCGCCACTTCCGTGCCTGTGCCGATCAGCGTCGCCTGGCGCGGACCATCGGCTTCCGCCACCACATAGCCGCCACGGGCACTGCGATTCTCGCCCACATCTGAGCGCAAAGCCGGCACGCCCTGGCGGCTCAGCGCGAGGATGCTCGGGCCATCGGCGCGACGAATCGCCAGCTCCCAGCACTCGGCGGTCTCCAGCGCATCGGCCGGGCGGAACATCGCGACATTCGGCATGGCGCGCAGGCTGGCCAGATGTTCGATCGGCTGATGCGTCGGGCCGTCCTCGCCAAGGCCAATGGAGTCGTGGGTCATCACATGGATCACCCGGAGCCGCATCAAAGCGGCCAGGCGAATCGAAGGGCGGCAATAATCGCTGAACACGAAGAAGCCGCCGCCATAGGGGATGACCCCGCCATGCAGCGCCATACCGTTCATCGCCGCAGCCATACCGTGTTCGCGCACACCATAATGGATGTAACGCCCGGCGAAGTTCCCAGGCTGCACGATGCCCATGCCGCCGACCAAAGTCAGGTTGGAGCCGGTGAGGTCGGCCGAGCCGCCGACCAGTTCCGGTATCGCCGGGACCAGCACTTCCAGCGCCTTCTGGCTGGACTGACGGGTGGCAAGCTTCGGCTTGGTCTCGGCGAGCTGGGCGCGGAACGCTCCCATGGCTTCATGCCAGGCCTCGGGCAGCTTGCCGGCCATCACGCGCTCGAATTCGGCGCGCTGCTGGTGGCGGGCGATGCGCTTGAGCCAGCCGCGCCGTGCAGTCTCGCCACGGCGGCCGGCGGCCTGCCAGCGTTCGGCAATCGGCTCCGGCACTTCGAAGGGCGCGGCCGTCCAGCCGAGCGCCGCCTTGGTGGCAGCCGCCTCGTCCTTGCCCAACGGAGCGCCATGCAAGCCCGCCGTGCCCGCCTTGGTGGGGGCAGCAAAGCCGATAATGGTCTTGCAGATCACAAGCGTCGGTTTCTTCGACCGCGTGGCGGCCGAGAGGGCGGCGGCGATCTGGGCGTGGTCATGCCCGTCCACTTCCTTCACCGCCCAGCCATAAGCGGCGAAGCGCTTGGCGGTGTCGTCGGAGAAGCTGAGATTGGTGTTGCCGTCGATGCAGATATTGTTGCTGTCGTAGAGGACGGTCAGCTTGTCCAGCTTCAGATGGCCGGCCAGCGAGCAGGCCTCGTGGCTGACGCCTTCCATCAGATCGCCATCGCCGCAGATCACCCAGGTGCGGTGATCGACCAGGCTCTTGCCAAAGCGGGCGGCGAGCAGGCGCTCCGCCATCGCCATGCCGACAGCAGTGGCAATGCCCTGGCCCAGCGGGCCGGTGGTCAGCTCAATGGCCGGATGCTCGCCGAACTCGGGATGGCCGGCGGCGGGCGAGTGCAACTGGCGGAAATTCTTCAGATCGTCCGTGGTCATGCCGGCATGGCCGGTCAGATGCAGCAGGGCGTAGAGCAGCATCGAGCCATGGCCAGCGGAGAGCACAAAACGGTCGCGATCTGGCCAGCGGGGGTCGGCGGCGTCGAATTTCAGGAAGCGGGACCACAGAACGGTGGCGGCATCGGCCATGCCCATCGGCATGCCGGGATGGCCGGAATTCGCCGCCTGCACCGCATCGATCGCCAGCACGCGGATGGCATCGGCCATCTGGCGCTCAGGCGTCACTGGCCGGGCGAGAATAGCCGCCTGGGCCGCAAGGGCGGGGTTTTCGGCGGTCAGATCGACGATGCTGGCCATCGCGGCTCCTTACGGATGCGTTAGAGCATGATGACCGAAGGTGGGCTCACCGGAGGTCTGAATCATGCGATCAAACATAGGCTTCTAGAGCATGGATGGTTCAGCTTGAACCGTTCGTGCTCTAGGGCGTGCCCGGTGGCCCGGACTCGGCATTTTGGCGGGGCATTCAGCCGGGTGGGCTATAGAAGTGCTGGCCTCGGCTCGCAAGGCGGCGCGGGTAGGTTTGGGGGCCGGAATCCTTGGCGCGGGTGCAAGTCTCATGCGTGCCGGGCGCAGGTTTGGCGCCGTTTTCCGTGCTATATGAGGGGTATTCGGGAGAGGATCGCCAATGCTGCTGGATTATGCCGCGCTGGAGGCCACGCAGGTGGCGGAAGACCCGTTCCGGCATATCGTCGTGCCCCGCTTCCTGCCCGAACCGGCCCTGTCCCGCATTGTCGCCCAGTTGCCGGACCCGCCTGGCCGGGGCAGCTTCCCCATCGAGTCGCTGAAAATGCCCCGAGAGGCGCGCGCCCTGTTCAGCGAGATGGAGGGCCCGGCCTTCCGCGATGCCGTGGCGCGCAAATTCGGCCTCGATCTCGCCGATGCGCCAACCATGATCACACTGCGCGGCCACACCACGTCGCGGGACGGGCAGATCCACTGCGACAGCACCGCCAAGCGCGTCACCGTGCTGCTCTACCTCAATCCGGCGGCCGAGCAGTGGGACCGCCAGGAAGGCTGCCTGCGCTTGCTGCGCAACGGCACGGACCTGGAGAATTTCGCGGTCGAAGTGCCGCCGGTGAATGGCACGCTGCTGGTCTTCCCCAACAGCGCGGCGTCCTGGCACGGCCATCGCCCGTTCAGCGGCAAGCGCGTAACCGTGCAGCTCAACTACATGACCACCGATGCCAAGGCCCGCAGCGAAATGCGGCGCCATCGGATTTCTGCCTTCCTCAAACGGCTGAAGGCAGCCTGAGCCGGGTCAGCCAGACACTTTCGCCCCCGGCGTGAACAGCACGTTCAGCGGGGCGAAGGAGCGCAGCAGCCAGCCGGTCATTTTCGGCGGCTCCGCATTTGGGTCGAGCCGCATATCCGGCAGGCGCCGCAGCAGCGCGCCGATCGCCTCCTGCAATTCCGCCCGCGCTAGCGCGGCACCGACGCAGGTATGGGTGCCGAAATGGAAGGCGACATGATCGCGCGGCAGCTTGCGCGCCAGGTCGAAATCATTCGGGCAGGCATGGCGCGCCGGATCGCGATTGGCGGCGGCAACAACCGGCAGCACCGCCTCGCCCTTGGCGATCGGGCAGCCGCCCAGTTCGGTATCCACCAGCGCCTCGCGTGAGCGGAAATGCACCGGGCCGTAAAGCCGCAGCAATTCCTCGACGAAATTGGCGATCACCGATTCATCGGCGCCGATCAGCTTTTCCTTCAACTCCGGCCGCGTCGAGAGCAGGTAGATCGCATTCTTGGTCGCGTAGGTGGTGGTATCCGCGCCCGCCTGCATCATCAGCCGGGTATTGGCGCGCATATCCGCCATATTCCAGCCCTCGATCAGCTTCGGACCATTGGCCCAGAGCTGGCTGATCAGATCGTCGCCTTCACCATTCTGGCGGGCGGTGAGGTAGGGCGCGAGCATCTCCTCGATTTCCTCGGATGCGCCATAGCCGGTTTCGCGTACTTCCTGCGCGCCGGTCTCGGTCTCCTTGGTCTTCATGCCCTTATGGGTCAGCGCCGAGACCAGCTGGTAGTTCAGGGTACGGTAGCGCTCGACATAGGCATCATCCTGCCAGGGCAGGTCCATCAGGCGCATGATCACGCGAATGGGAATACGCTCGGCGAAATCATCGACCAGCTCGGCTTTTCCGTCTTCGATGAACCGGTCGATGCTTTGCGCCACAACCGGGCGGATAACATTGACGCGATGCTCGACCACTTTCCGCGGCGAGAAAACACTGAGCCACCAGCGATACAGGCGGTCATGCTCTTCGCCCTTCAGCCCGGGCAGGATTCGGGGGCTGCCAAACAGCTTGGCACGGACAGCGGCTTCGCGTTCCGGTGCGTCATAGACCACATCGTCCTTGCTCATCACCTCGCGGCACAATTTATCGGAGGAGACGATCCAGGCGCTGAGTTCCTCATCCCATTGCACGCCCTTGCTCTGGTCGAGCCTGGCGTAGAAATCGTAGGGCTCGTGATCGCGCGTCGAGAGATAGGATTCGCCCAGGAGCGGCTTGTTGCCCGGTTCCGGTGTGTCCATTTGCGTTCCTCCGCGGCGCGCGGGATACGGTTAACTCCGCATCTTTGTCCGGCACGCTTGTATCTTTTCAAACTATGCCTTGGGTGCAATGATCGGGTCAAGCCGCGGACAAACGCGGCTTCTCAGGGGAGAAGCGGATGAACCGGATGGTTGGACGCGTGGCAATCGTCACCGGCGGAGCAATGGGGATTGGCGCGGCCATCGCCAGGGCATTCGTCACCGCAGGTGCTCGCGTCATGCTCGCCGATCTTGACGACGCCGCCGGCGCGGCGCTGGCCCAGGAATTGGGGCCGGATTGCCGCTATACTCATACCGATGTGACAAGTGGCGAGTCCGTGCAAGGATTGGTGGCTCGCACCGTGGAGACATTCGGCCAGATCGATGTTCTGGTGAACAATGCCGGTGTCTTGTTCAACAAGCTGAAATATGCCGATCACAGCGAGGAACAATTCGACCGCTCGATCGCCGTCAATCTCAAGGGCCCTTGGCTCTGCACGCGCGCTTGCTTCCCGCATCTGCGCGCGCGCGAGGATGCCGCCGTGGTGAACATCGCCTCGATTGCGGCGGTGATGGGAAATCCGGACCAGACGGGATATGGCGCATCGAAGGGCGGACTGCTCCAGCTCACGCGCCATACCGCCGCGGAAGGCGCGGAATTGGGCATTCGCGCCAATTGCATCTCGCCTGGCGGAATTGTGACCTCGATGTCGTTGATCTCGCGGCCAGGCATGACCAGCGAGCAGATCGCCGCCAGTGTCGCCTCACGCAATCCGCTGGGCCGCACGGGCTGGCCGGAGGATATCGCCCATGCGGCGGTCTGGCTCGCCTCGATCGAAAGCCGCTATGTGACCGGCCAGAACATTGTCATTGATGGCGGCTCGACCTCGGTGCGCAAGGGCGTGTGATCCGGCCGCGCTGGCGCATATTCAGAATCCGCAGCATG
>CANJOG010000068.1 GCA_947475475.1 Acetobacteraceae bacterium | reverse complement strand
TGGTATGTGGCGTCCAATTCCGATGTTCGTGAAGCCGGGATCGATCCGTTCGAACATTATCTGGTCCAGGGCTTCAGGGAAGGCCGAAGGCCGAATCCGCAGTTTGATTCTCGGGTCTACGCGCGTGAATGGATGAGCCCCGACGATCGGACAAACCCCCTCATCCATTGGCGTGCCGCCAAGCAAAGTGTCGCGCCTCCTGTATCACGCGCAAAAGAAGCGGCGTCTGTCTTTGGCGCACAGCGCTTCGCCACCGCACCTGGTCCCCATTTTGAAGCCGAGGCCTCAGTGCACGGCAATTATACGGGCGTGCGGTTGCTCGCGTTCTATCTCCCGCAGTTTCATGCGATCGCCGAAAACGACATGTGGTGGGGAAAGGGCTTCACCGACTGGCGGAATGTGGCACGCGCTATGCCGCGATTTGCCGGCCACTATCAGCCACGGACGCCGCGCGACCTCGGGTTTTACGATTTGTCGGACTCCGATGTGCTCCACGCCCAGGTGAAGCTCGCTCGGAATGCGGGGCTGGGAGGCTTTGTCTTTTACTACTACCGGTTCTCGGGCCGACGCGTCCTCGAAGCCCCGGTCGAGAAATATCTTGCGGACCGATCGATCGAGTTTCCGTTCTGCCTGATGTGGGCGAACGAGAACTGGTCACGCCGGTGGGATGGGTCTGAACAGGAAATCCTGCTCAAGCAGGATCATGACATACATGATGATGACGCGATGATTGCGGATTTCGCGCGTCATTTTCGCGACCCGCGCTATATCAGGGTTAGCGGCCGGCCGCTGCTGTTTGTCTATCGGCCTGGCATTATTCCCGATTGTGCCGCGCGGGTGGCCCGTTGGCGGGGTGTTTTTCAGCGCCAATATGGAATGGTGCCACTATTTGTGATGGCCCAATGTTTCGGCGACGAGGACCCGGACCAGTTCGGCTTCGATTTGGCCGTCGAATTTCCCCCGCATGGACTCCAGAAGCGAGGCGCCGATATTTCCGATCGCTTCGAGGTCTTCGATCCCGAATTCAGTGCACAGGTCTATTCCTACGCCGAAATCGCCGAGGATGCGCGCACTACGATGTACCGTGCGTCCCGCGTCATTCCGACCGTTTGCCCGAGCTGGGATAATGATGCGCGCCGTCAGGGCAAGGGGCTTGTCCTTCATGGCTCGACACCGGACCTGTATCAAAGCTGGCTGGAGACGGCGCTGCTGAGTGCCAGGCACAATCCCGATCTACCGGAGCCGATCGTTTGTATCAACGCCTGGAATGAATGGGCCGAGGGCGCCTATCTCGAGCCGGATGTCCATTTTGGTTCCGCCTATCTGAACGCAACGGGACGGGCCCTGGCCCGCATCGCGCGGGATGACGTACCGCGCATCCTTCTTGTGGGGCATGACGCGTTTAACGCCGGCGCTCAGCAACTTCTCCTACATATCGGCATGCGACTCAGGTCCGTGCATGGTGCCTGCGTCGAGTTTCTGCTTCTTGGCGATGGAGAGCTGCGGGGGCGTTATGAGGCCGTTGCGCCGACCATCGTGCTGTCCACGCAGGACAATCCGGACCAGCTTGCTGCGTCCTATCGCCAGCGCGGCTTTGGCTACGCTGTGGTCAACTCGATAGGGTCGGCGCGCCTCTGTCGGCCTCTCACAGCCAATGGAATTCGGACCACTCAGCTCGTACATGAACTGCCCCGCTTGATTGAGCGGCTGGCATTGACGGATCATGCGCGAGAGGCCGCCGCATGCGTTCACGATATCGTCTTTCCCTGCCTGGCGGTCCGAGACGCCTTTATGTCGATGGACAATATGCCGGATCGGGAGAGTTCCTTGCTGCCGCAGGGTACTTATCGGCCTGTCCATTTCCAGGCAAGCGCCAGAAGGAGCACGCGCAAACGGCTTGGCGTGACCTCCGAGACGGTTATCGTGATCGGTGTGGGCTACGGTGATATGCGGAAAGGTTTTGATCTTTTCCTCCAGCTCATCTCGCAAATGCCAGCGCTAGGAGCCGCTATGGGAATCTGGCTTGGCGAAATCGATTCGTATCTCCACGCCAATTTGAAGGGTGACATCGACGCCCTGGTGCTGGCTGACAGGCTGGTCCTGCCTGGTCACCGGGATCACGATATCGGCGACTATTTGTCGGCGGCCGATGTCTTTGCCTCAGTAGCGCGGGAGGATCCCTATCCAACCGCGGTCCTGGAAGCAATTTCGACTGGCCTGCCCGTCCTGGCGTTTGAGGGTGCCGGCGGAGCGCCGGAATTGATCAAGGAATTGGCCTGCGGCGCCGTGGTTCCCGCTCTTCGCGTGCCCGACATGGCTGCACGCGCGGTCCAACTTGGGCTTGCGTCACAGCTATCCAGGCGGCGTACGCGCCAGGACGATAGGTTCGATTTCGGCGCCTATGTCCGGTCCCTGCTTGGCGTGGTAGTGCCTGCCCTGCCGCGCATTTCGGCAGTTGTGCTCAGCGCGAATTACGAGCGCTATATGCAGTCCCGGCTCAGCTCGATCTTCCGTCAAAAGGTGCCGCTCCACGAAATTATCGTCATCGATGATCATTCGAGCGATAGCAGCGTTGACCTGGCGCGAAAGATTGCCGCCGATTTCGGACGAGAAGTGCGGATCATTGCCAGCGACAAGCGATCCGGGCGTGTGATGCTTCAATGGGAAAAGGCGATCGAGGCCGCGACCGGTGATTATCTCTGGATTGCCGAGGCGGACGACCATGGTTCGGACGACCTTCTTGCGGTTCTGATCAATGCGATGCGGGGAAGGGACATTGTCATGGCGTTCGCGGATAGCGCCGCGATCGATCAGAATGGCGATGTCATGTGGAACAGCCATGCCGACTATTATCGGAGTTGCGGCGCTGAGGCGCTGCTGAACCAGACGTATTTTCCCGCGCGTGAATTTGCCGAGGTGTTTCTGCGGGAGAGTAACCTTGTAATCAATGTCAGCGCCACTCTCTGGCGGCGCACGGCGCTCGCGGATGCGTTCAGGAAGTGGCGCAATGAGCTTGTGGCCCTCCAGGCGGCCGGCGACTGGCTGCTTTATTTCGCGGCGCTGCATACTTCCGAACAGGAAGTGGCCTTTGTCAACGAGCCCCTGAACTATCATCGGCGCCATGCGCTCAGCGTGACCTCCCGGACCACGCCTGACGCCCGCGATGAGGAGATTCGCTTCGTGGCGGAGCGCATTCAGTCGCGCGTCTCTGCCACAGGGCTGCGCGCCGCGGAGTGAGGATGGATGCCGGCCTTTCCTTGGAGGCCTCGGGTGCGGTAGAGCCAGTGAGGACGCCGCACGGCGGGACATGGCCTGGAATTGGGGCGCGATGCCGGCTGCTCATCGAAGTTTTCTGGAACGATATTCTCTCGAAAAGGGAAGGCAAGCCTTGCGTCGGGGGGACATTCCCGATGCTTTGCGGTGGCTGGAAAATGCCTGGCGGTTGACGCATGGCGCGGCCGATGTTGCGGCCGCCTATGGTGCGGCCTTGCTGGTGGCTGGCGATCGGCGTTCGATTGACGTCCTCGCTGAGTCTAGCAGCATGCATGCCGTGCCGGATCTGACCTGGCTGCTCGTCCGAGCCCGCGCCTTGTTGGGCGATTACGACGGCGCCCTCGCCACATTTACGCGTGGTTTGCAATGTTTTGCCCCGGACCCCGACCTGGCGGGGATAGTGGCCAATTTGATCAAGGCGGCCGATGCACCGGGATGGTGCGGACTGAGCGCGCTTGGGCATTTGCGCGTCTTCCCCGTTGCGCGCGTGCAACCGGGGAGGCTGGCGGTTCATCTCGATGGCCGCGTCCGGGCACTCACCTGGGCGCGGACCAAGGATGGCTATCACGCGACGCTCCCGCGTGGCTGGTGGAGCAGCGGCAAACTATCCGTGTTGGTGCAGGGACGGGAACTGGTTGGCAGCCCGATCGATATCCAGTCCATCACGCGGGTCGAGGGATTTGCGGAGAATGATGGGCGTTCGATCAAGGGCTGGATCTGGTTTCCCAACGATCCGGCCTCCACGCCGTACGTCGAAATCGCCGCGCCAGGAAAGGACAAAACGGTTCGGGTTGTGGCGGACGACATGGGCGCAAGAATCGCCCACCCTCACAAGCTGGCGCGTCCGCGTGGGTTCCACGTCGATGCGGATGCGGTGAATCCGGATTGGGACAAGGTGCATGTCCGCACGCCGTTCGGCAAGGAACTGGCGGGGGCGCCGCTCCATCTCGATCTGGAAGAGCGCAATTTGCGGGCGTCGGTGTGGCATGCTGCCGCGACCGGGCGGAAGCAACGTGGCATCCCGCCGCTCCTGCCGCTTCCCGCAGTGCCGGTTGGCATGCGGACGGTGTGTTCGAACCGCAAGATCGCGCCGCGTCGCGGTGTCGATGTTGTGGTGCCTGTCTATGGCGGTCTCGAGGAAACGCGGCTCTGTCTCGATTCAGTTCTGGCGACCATGCCCCGTACGTCGCGACTGATCATCGTCGATGATTGCGCGCCTGATCCGGCGCTCAAGGCATTGGTCCAGAAAGTGGCGCGGCATGGTTCGGTTGATCTTATTGTCAACAAGGTGAATCGGGGCTTTCCGGGAGCGGCTAATGCCGGCATCGCGGCGGCCAGCCGTGATCGGGACGTGATCCTGCTGAATAGCGACACGATTGTGCCGCGCGGCTTGGTCGACAGATTACGGAAAGTTGCTCATGCCGCACCTGCGATCGGAACGGTGACGCCGCTATCCAATGACGCGACGATCATGAGTTATCCGAATCAACATTCGGAGCGGAATGAGACGCCGAGGCCGGATGAAGTGCAAGGCATTGCCGAGATTGTCGCCCAGGCCAACGGGCTGCAATCGGTGGATGTGCCGACGGCGGTCGGATTTTGCATGTACATGCGTCGTGAATGCCTCGACGAAGTGGGCGTGCTGCGCGAGGATATTTTTGCGCAAGGCTATGGCGAGGAGAATGATTTCTGCCTGCGGGCCAGCCAGCTAGGCTGGAGGCATGTCGCTGCGACCGGCATCTATGTTGCACATTCGGGCAGTGCGTCATTCGGTGCCGCCAAGCGGTATCTCTCAGCGCGCAATGGCCGGTGGATTAACCGGCTTCACCCTGGCTACGATTCGATGATCGCGCGGTTTGTGGAAAGTGATCCCCTTGCCCCAATGCGGCGGCGCATTGATCTGGCGCGGCTGGACGCGCAGGCGCCGCGGCAGAACACGACGATTGTCATCGCGCATGGCAAACTCGGCGGTGTCCGCAAGCACATTACCGATCGCCAGGCCGAGATTGAGGGCGGTGGCGCATCCAGTATCGTGCTGCTTCCGCAAGCCAAGGGGCGCTGCCGGATCGATCTCGGCGATGAGAGCTTTCCCAATCTGATCTACAGCGTTGGCGAGGAGTGGGATGCTCTGGTCGGATTGCTGGCCAGCTTCAATCCCGACTGCGTCGAGCTGCATCATTTCATGGGGCATGACCCCCGTGTGATGGACCTTCCGGATGCCCTGGGTGTGCCCCTGAAACTGATCGTGCACGACTATTCTTGGTTCTGCACGCGGGTTCATCTGATGGACTCATCGCGGAAGTATTGCGGGGAGCCGGATTTGGCCGCGTGTGAGCAGTGCTACAGCGATCTGGGCAGCGCGCTTGAGGAGGATATCCGGCCCACAGCTCTGGTGGCGCGATCGGCAGACTGGCTGGCGAAGGCCGAGACGGTCGTTGTTCCCTCGGCCGATGTTGCAAAGCGCCTGCGGCGCCATTTCCCCACAGTACGGCCAGTCACCGAGGCGTGGGAGGGGGAGCCTGTTTCCCGCCGCCGCCACGCCCGCCCGCGCGACGTGATGGAGCGCATTTGTCTGATAGGCGCCATCGGGCACGAGAAAGGCTACGATATCCTGTTCGACTGCGCGCATGACGCGGCGCGGCGGGAATTGCCGATCGAGTTCCACCTGATTGGTTATAGCTGCGACGATAGACGCCTGCTGGAGACCGGGAAGGTCTTCATCACCGGACCTTACGAGGAGGCGGAACTTGACGGGCTGATCGATGCGCAGCACGCCTCAGTTGGCTTGTTGCCGTCCATCCTGCCGGAAACTTGGTCCTATGCGCTGTCGGCAATGATGCGCTCGGGGCTCGCTGTACTGTCATTCGATATTGGGGCGCAGGCGGAGCGGTTGCGGCGCTACAAGCGGGGTCGCCTCGTGCCGCTGGCGACGCCGGCATCGGCGCTGAATGGCGTGTTGTTGCAGATGTTGGCGGAGGGGCCGAAAGATGGCGCCCTTGAGAAGATCGGCTGAATCAGCCATACGGCGCTCATTCTAGCCTGGGACATGCCGCCGAATGCCGGAGAATTTGGGTCCACTGACAGCCTTCCGCCAGAAAGTGGCGTCAGGGGAGATTCAGCCCGATTCGGCCCAGGAGCTGGCGGCCGAGCGCCTGCAGGAGATGTGGCGCCAGCTGATCGATTACGATCCGCAGCCAACGCAGACCAAGCCCCGCTTCAGCCTGTTTGGCCGGAAGAAGAATCCTGATCAGCCCGCGGAAGGGACCACGGGGCTGTATCTGGCCGGCGAAGTTGGGCGCGGCAAATCCATGCTGATGGACCTCTTCTTTGACCTCGCCCAGGTCAAGCGTAAGCGGCGCATCCATTTCCATCGCTTCATGCAGGATACCCATGCGCGCCTGCATGCGATGAAGAAGGAGATGAAAGGCGGCGACGATCCCATACCGCCGCTGGCGCGCGAGATTGCCGAGAAATCGGCGTTGCTGTGCTTTGACGAGTTCCAGATCAACGACATTGCCGATGCGATGATCCTGGGTCGTCTGTTCCAGGCGCTGTTCGAGCAGTCGGTGGTGATTGTTGCCACATCCAATACGGTGCCAGATGATCTGTTCAAAGGACAGCCAGGGCGCGATGCGTTTCTGCCGTTCATCGACTTGATCAAGAAGTTCATGGACGTGTTGGTGCTCGACGGCGGCCGCGATTATCGGCGGGACCGGCTGGCCGGGTTGCGCACCTGGTACACACCGCTGGGAGCTTCGGCGCGCGCATCGCTCGATGAGGCATTTTCGCGCTTGGCGGATCGTGATCAGATCAGTCCACGGCATCTGACCGTTCAGGGCCGTCAACTCGATATCGCTGTCGCCTCCGAGGGACTTGCGCGTTTCGAGTATGCGGCGCTGTGTGAACGCGCCTTGGGGCCAGGCGATTATCTGGCGATCGCGACGCATTTCCATACGGTAATCATCGACAATATTCCGCGCCTGACCGCCGATGAATTCGATCGCGCGCGCCGGTTTATCACGCTGGTCGATGCAATGTACGAGCATAAGGTGAAGGTGATTGTCTCGGCGGAAACAACGCCGGATGACATCTTCACCGAAGGGCTTGGGTCCAAGGCGTTCGAGCGCACCGCGTCGCGCCTGATCGAAATGCAGAGTGCGCGTTATCTCGAGTTGCAGCACCTGACCTGAGTATTTCGTCCCGCTGCCGGATGCTTCAACAACGGGACGGAAGGCGCGTCTCAGTTCTTCTGTAGATAATCGTCGATCACTTTGTGGAAGTGGCGGATACGAAGTTCCTGTTCGGAGAGCCAGAGGCCGTCGAATCCGTCTGAATGCATGCCGAACTGCACATGCGGCAGGTTGTGGGCATCCTGGTCAAGTACCAGGCCGAGCGACTTGTCGCCATGCTTGAAATGCTGGTGCTTCGGCCGGCGGTAGGGCTTGTCGGTCTTTTCCGGCAGGCGGAAGTTCCAGAGGTCGTAAAGCATCTTGTCCGGATCGGTCGGATGCGGCCGATGGCGGAACATCAGCAGATCATCGGCGTGGATGTTGATCTGGATGTTGGGAAAGATGGAGTAGTGATAGTCGTCCGTCAGCTGATCGTCATTCAGGTCGCTGTAATCCCAGCCCTGTTCGGCGCCGTGCTGGCGCTTCCAGGCCTGGATGGCCTTGCGTGCTTCGGCAACCCGGTCCGAATAGCTGGCGGGGTCGAGATGCGCGCCTTCCATGATCAGCTTGATGAAGGGCGGAATTTCGGTGTTTTCGGTCACGCGCGGTGACAGCGTGGCGAAAGGCACCAGATAGCGGCTGTGGCGATCATAGGTATCGACCTGAACATCGTAGTCGTTCAGGTAATA
>CANJOG010000067.1 GCA_947475475.1 Acetobacteraceae bacterium | reverse complement strand
GTGGCATGGCCGAAGCCCTGCGCCCGCATCAGCGCCAGCACGTCGTCCACACCTCCCGGCGCGACGGAGACCAGCAGCCCGCCATTGGTCTGGGGATCACAGATCAGATTGCGCAACAATGGTGCGGCATCGTCGGGAAGCCGCACGCCCTCGCCATAACTGTCCCAGTTCCGCCCCGAGGCGCCGGTGACGAATCCCTGCCCCGCCAACGCCTGCACACCCGGCAGAAACGGCAGATCGGCAAAGCGGATTTCCGCCGTGAGCCCAGCCCCACGGCAAAGCTCCAGCGTATGTCCCGCGAGCCCAAATCCGGTGACATCCGTCATCGCATGCACGACATCCATCGCCGAGAGCGCCGCGCCAACTTTGTTGAGCTGTGTGCAATTCTCCAGCATCGCCGCGTAATACGCATCCGGCAGCGCATCCTTCTTCAGCGCGGCGCTGTACACGCCCACACCCAGCCGCTTACCCAGAACCAGCACATCGCCCGCCACTGCCGCGCTATTGCGCCGCACCGCATCGGGATGCACCAGCCCCAGCCCGACCAGGCCATAAATCGGCTCCGGCACATCAATCGAATGGCCGCCGGCGATCGGAATCCCCGCCTCCACACAGATCGAGGCGCCGCCTTCCATAATCCGCTGCATCACCTCGACCGGCAGCTTGCCGAGCGGCATGCCCACCAGCGCCAGCGCCATGATCGGCGTGCCGCCCATAGCATAAACGTCCGACAGCGCATTGGCCGCCGCGATCCGCCCGAAGGCATAGGGATCGTCCACAATCGGGGTGAAGAAATCCGTCGTCGCGATCAGCGCCTGGGTCTCGTTCAGCTTCCACACCGCCGCGTCATCGGCCGTCTCGGTGCCAACCATCAGATTGGGGAAATTCCCCAGCAAAGGCACACCCTTGACGATTTCGCGCAGCACCGCCGGCGAAAGCTTGCAGCCGCAACCGCCGCCATGGGCGAAGGAGGTGAGCTTGATCTCGGCCAGTTGATCCATAACGGTTCCCCAAATCCCAGGCGTGTGGCGCAGTGTCGGAGATCACGCGACTCCCGGCAACACCCTCTGCTGTCCCTTGTCTTGCCCCCATGCGCGGCCCAGGCTAGTTTCCCAGGGAAGTAATATTCTGGAGGAATGCATGTCAGCCTCGGCAACCTATCAGGTCGTCTGGCCGCGCAGTGAGCGAACCGTTGCCTTCAAGCCCATGGCCCCGCGCCATGCCTCGCTCGCCGGCAAAAAAGTCGCCCTGCTGTGGGACCATGTGTTCCGCGGCGATGAGATCTGGGAAATTCTCAAGCCAGAACTCTCCGCCCGTTATCCCGGCATCAGCTTCGTGGACCATGACGTGTTCGGCAACACGCACGGACACGACGAGCATGAGGTCGTCGCAGCCATTCCCGGCAAACTTCGTGAATTGGGGGTTGACGCGGTCGTCTCCGGCGTCGGCTGTTGAGGGAGCTGCACGCCCGCCGTGTTGCGGGTGTCAGCTCTTATCGAGGAAATGGGAATTCCGACGGCCTCGCTGGTTTGCGAGGGATTTGTGGGACAGGCGCGTTCGACGGTGGTCGGGCTCGGCTTCCCGACGCTGACGCTCGCCGTGCTGCCCGGCCATGTGGACGTGCAGAGTGCCGAGGAAATGCGTGCCAATGTCCTGCGCCAGACGCTGGACCAGGTGATCGTGGCGCTGACCGGCGACACCGAGACCGCCGTGCCGCTCCAGGAACCAAGCGCGCGCGAAATCGTGTTCGAAGGCACATTCGAGGATGTGAACCGCTTCTTCATCGAGAATGAATGGAGCGACGGCCTGCCAATCTTCCCGCCCACACCGGAAAAGATCGGGGAATTCCTGGCCTTCACGGATCGCGATCCGAATGAGGAACTCGGGCGCATGCTGCCCGATAACCGCTCGGCCACGATCTGGAACGTCGCGGTCAATGGCGTGATGGCCGGCTGCCGGCCGGAATACATGCCGATCCTCATCGCCTGCGTCGAGGCGATGTGCGATCCGCATTACGGCGTCGAACATTCCGGCAATACGCCGGGTGCCGAGACGCTGATCATCCTCAATGGCCCGATCATCAAGGAGCTCGGCTTCAACTACGAGCAGGGCGCGCTGCGCGACGGGTTCCAGGCCAACACCACGATCGGCCGCTTCTGGCGCCTCTATCTGCGCAACGTCACCGGCTTCCTGCCGCACCAGACCGATAAGGGCACGTTCGGCAATACCTGGCGCGTCGTGCTGGCCGAAAACGAAGATGCGCTCGCCAAGATCGGCTGGAAGCCACTCGCCGCCGATTATGGCTGCGAGGTCGGTGACAACGCGATCACGGTGGCCCGCTACACCGGCGAGAAAGTCATGATCTGCGTCACCGGCTCCGGTGCCGAAGACATGATGCCCTATATGGCCCGCTCGCTGGTGAACCAGACCACCTGGGAACTCACCTTCACCTTCGGCATCGCCATCGGCCTGTATCGTCCGCTGGTTGTGATCTCGCCTGTCATCGCCGAGCTCATCGCCAAATCCGGCTGGTCGAAGCGCGATCTGCAACAACGCCTCTTCGAACTTGCCCGCATCCCGGCGCGCGAATTCGAACAGTTCATCATGGACTGGACGAATATCGTTCCCGGTAAGCGCACGCTCTACGACTATGTGCGCATGGGCAAGGCGCCAAAGATCCTGGGTGAATCCCGCGATCCGAACCGCCTCGTGCCAATCGTGCTGGAACCGGAGCACATCATGATCGCCGTCTCCGGCGATCCGCTGCGCACCAATGGCATCGTCTTCAGCCATAACGGCCAGCTCGGCTTCCCGACCACGAAGAAGATCGTGCTGCCGAAAGACTGGAAAAAACTGATGGGCCGGCCCGGCTAACCCCGCGCGCCGCGCCCCGTAGGGTGGGTTTCAGCCCACCATCGACACACGGGGCGCGGCGCCGGATGGTGGGCTGAAACCCTCCCGACGAAATCTGGGTATTTTCCGAAACTATCCCCTGAAGGCCGGCCCCACGATAGTGCCGTCGCGATGCGCAGCACATTGCCGCATTCTTCAGGAAATCAGTCATGGCGATTATTGCCAACCCCATCACGGATATTGGCCCGGACCCGCAAGCCTTCGATATCGAGCGTGCGACCAAGGAAAACACCAATTACCGCTCGGTCGCCTGGAGCGGGCGCTATTTGCAAGTGACGCTGATGTCCATCCCGGTCGGCAGCGATATCGGCCTCGAAGCGCATCCCGAGACCGACCAGTTCCTCCGCCTCGATGCCGGCAATGGCCGCGTGCAGATGGGAAACACGAAAGACAAGCTGACCTTCGACGCCGATGTGTCAGACGGCTGGTGCGTTCTGGTTCCCGCCGGCTCCTGGCACAACATCACCAATACCGGGACGAGCCCGATGCAGGTCTATTCGATCTACGCGCCGGCCCATCACGCGCCCGGCAAGGTGCAGGCAACAGCAGCGATCGCCGAAGCCGACAAGGACGACGAGCCCGCCTCCTGGTCGGTGCAGCCCACGCATGTCGCTGACAAGCACGGGTAAAACCGCCTGACACGAAAAAGGTTGGCGCAAGCTGCCCTTTTTTCTTTCAGCCCCGCAGCCGCGCCAGTTGCGCCACAAACCCCGCCTCATCCTCCAGACACCGGCAATCCAGCAGCAGCGCGCCCTCCTGCACGCGCCCGATCACCGGTACTTTCAGCGCCCGCAACCGCGCCGCCAGATCCGCCAACCGCGTCGCACTCCCCTTACGCGGCCCCACCACCTCAATCCGCAGCGCAAAACTCGCCATCCGGTCCACCGGCAAAGACCCGCTGCCAATCTGGCTCGCGCAGTCCACCACACTCACCGAGGCTACACCCTCCAACGCCGCCCCCAACGGCCCTGCCATCCGCTCGGCCACGCCCCTGATCTCGTCAGCCGGACGCGACAGCAACCGCAATCCTGGCAGGCGTGCAGCCAACCTTTCCGGATCGCGATACAGTTCCAGCGTCGCCACCAGTGCCGCCATGATCAGCTTATCCACCCGCAGCGCGCGCTTGAGCGGATTCTTCTTCAGCTTGGCAATCAGATCGGCCCGCCCAACGACAATCCCTGCCTGCGGCCCGCCCAGCAGCTTATCGCCGCTAAACGTCACCAGATCGGCACCGGCCGCCAGCACATCCTGCACGAGCGGCTCGTGCGGCAGACCCCAGCGCCGCAAATCCACCAGGCTGCCGCTGCCAAGATCGGCAATCAGCGGAATCCCCGCGCTATGCGCGATCCCCGCCAGCTCCGCCTCACTCACCGCTGACGAAAACCCGGCAATCGCGTAATTACTCGGATGCACCTTCATCAATGCCGCCGTACGCGGCCCGATCGCATTGGCGAAATCACCCGGATGCGTGCGGTTGGTCGTCCCCACCTCGACCAGTCTCGCCCCGGCGCGCGCCATCACATCGGGAATCCGGAACGCCCCGCCAATCTCGATCAGCTCACCACGCGAGACCACAACTTCCTTGCCACGCGCGAGCGAGTTCAGCGCCAGCAGCACCGCCGCGGCATTGTTATTGACCACCACGCAGGCTTCCGCGCCCGTCAACTCACGGATCAGCCGCGCCGCATGATCGTCCCGCTCGCCCCGCCCGCCGCTCTCCAGCTCATATTCGATATTGCTGGCCCCAGCCGCATCCGCCATCGCCGCCACCGCTTCCGCCGCCAGCGGCGCGCGGCCAAGATTAGTGTGCAGCACCGTGCCGGTCAGATTGAACACCCGCTTGAGCGACAACCCGGAATCCACCTCGCGCAGCACGCGCGCCAGAATGTCCGCACGCAGCGCCACCGGGTCAACCGCCGCCGCCCCGCGCAAACCTTCCCGCGCCGCCGCCACCGAGAGGCGCAATTCCGCGATCACCCGCGTGCGTCCATGCGCCGCAATCGCGCCCGCCAGCGCCGCATCCTGCGCCAGCGCGTCGATCGAGGGCAGCACCGCCGCCCCACCGCGCTCACCCGTTCCACTCGTCTCCGCCACGTCCGCGCCCCACCCTTGCTTTGCCCCACCTTGCCGCACCGCGCGCGCCGGGGGAACATGCGACTAGCCCGCACAAAGGCGGGAGCTTGGAGCAGGGATGGAACGCGCGCTGTGGCTGGTCATCCCAGCCGCGCAGCATGAATCGGGCGGCTGGATCGACGACACGCTGGCCCAGCGTGCCGACGAGGCCGGGCTGACCGCGCGGCTGGATCTCGCCGGAAAATTCCCCCGCCTGCGCGTCGAAGTCGTGCGCGGCGAAGATGCCGAGGAAGTCGCCCGCGATCTCTATATCCGCCGCGGCTGGACCGACGGTCTGCCGATCATCCCGCCAACGACCGACAAAGTCGCCGCCATGGTCGATGCCGGCGGCATCCCGGCCAAAACCCTCCTCGCCACGCTGGCCCCTCTCAACGGTATGGCCACCGTCGAGCGCATTGCCGCCAATGCGGTCATGGCCGGCTGCCGGCCGGACTATTTCCCGGTGGTCCTCACCGCCGTGCGCGCCCTCGCCCAGCGCGAGTTCAACCTCTACGGCGTGCAGACCACCGACGAGAATGTCGCCCCGCTGCTCATCGTCAACGGCCCGGCCCGCACCCGGCTCGAACTCAATTCCAGCTTCGGCCTGCTCGGCCCCGGCTGGCGGGCCAATGCCACCATCGGCCGCGCCGTGCGGCTCATCATGCATAATCTCGGCGGCGGCTGGCCCGCCGCCGTCGCCTTCGCCGGCCTCGGCCAGCCGGGCCGCTACACGCTCTGCGTCGCCGAAAACGAGGAACAATCCCCCTGGGCGCCGCTGCATGTGGACCAGGGCCTTGCCGCCTCCGACAGCGCACTCACCGTCATGCGCGCCGAGACCTGCATCAACATCACCGGCGAACTGGCAGAGATCGCCAGCGCCATGAGCTCCGCCGCCTCGCTTTTCTCCGTGCTGCATAACGGCAAAGGCTGCGTCATCCTCGCCCCCGCCACCGCCGCCTCGCTCGCCAAGGACGGCTGGTCCAAGCAGGATGTGCAAACCTGGCTCTGGGAAAACGGCCAGATGCCAACGGAAACCTGGAAATCGAGCTGGGTCTTCCGCAAGGCCGTGGTGCCCGACCAATGGCCGGAGCGCGTTTGGCGCGCATCCGAGACCGGCCGCATCCCCGTCACGGTCAGCCCCGAGGACATCACCGTCATCGTGGCCGGCGGCGACGTGCCCATCGCCCAGCATGCCTGGCTGCCCTCCTGGGGTTTCCCGCCCTGCCGGATCACCCAGAAAATCGACTTCCCGGCCCCCGCACCGTGAGCAAGGCAAGCTGGAAGGTCGCCCTTGCCGCGACGCTCGGCATGCAGATCGCGTCATCCTTCATGGGCCAGGCAATCCCGACCGTGGGGCCGCTGCTCACTGAAGCAACGGGTCTGTCGCAAGAACAGATCGGTAATGTGAACGCCGTCGCTTATGGCGGGAACCTGATCTTCCTGCTGTTCTTCATGCCGATCCTGGCCCGCTTCGGCCCGGTGCGCACACTGCAACTCAGCGGCATCGCGGCTGCCGTGGCGATGCTCATTGCGACCACCGGGTGGCTGCCGGCATTGATGCTCGCCGCCGTGCTGCAGGGCTTTTCCTACGGCCCCTCGGCGCCGGCCGGCAGCCGCATCATTGCCGAGACCGCGCCGATCCGGCACCGCACGCTGATCTTCTCCATCAAGCAATCCGGCGTGCCCTTCGGCGGCGTGCTGGCCGGGCTGATCCTCGCCCCAATCGGCCACTGGGCCGGCTACCGCCCCGCCATGATTTTCGCCGCCATTTGCGGCATCCTCGCCGCCATCGCCATCGAACCCACGCGCCGCATGCTCGATGCCGAGCGCGATCGCAGCGTCTCGGTCAGCCCGCGCGCCTTGCTGCGCTGGAGCAACCTCACCTCCTCCATCCGCGCCATCACGCAATATCCTGGCCTGCTGCCAGTGACTTTCATGGCGCTCTCGCTCTCCGTCATCCAGGGCAGCCTGTTCACCTTCACCGTGACCTACCTGGTCGCGCGTGGGCTGGATCTCGCCGAGGCAGGCACCGCACTCGCCTGCCTGCAGATCGCCGGCGTCACCGGCCGCATCGTGCTCGGCTGGCTGGCCGACCGCACCGGCAAGCCAATCCGCAACCTGGTCCTGCAATCCTTCGCCGGCGCCCTGTTCACCGTGTTTTTCGGCCTGATCCCGAATGGCACATCGCTGCTGCTGGCCGGCGCGCTCGCCGCCCTCACAGGCTTCGTCAGCGCCGGCTGGAACGGCATCTTCCTGTCCGAAATCGCCCGCCTCTCCCCGCCGGACCGCGTCGCCGAAGCCACGTCCGCGGCCAATGTGGTGATCTTCCTCGGCTATGCCTCCTCGCCGGCGATCTTCACCGCGCTGATTGCCTGGACGGGAAGCTGGACCATCCCCTTCATGCTCTTCGCCGGCCAATTGGCACTGATGGGCACGGTGCAGGGCGTGATGCTGCTCACTGGACGCCACCCCTCGGTCAATTTACGCCGCGCCTGAATTTTCCGAGGCTGGAAAGCCCGATTTACCCACCGGCCGAACCAGTCCAGAATTCCGCGATTAAGGGAAGAAACACCATGCGCTACGGCTTCGGCATCTACACCAACAAGACCGAGGAACTCGCCGGCATCTGCCAGCACGCCGAAGCCCTCGGTTTTTCCAATGTCTGGGTCGGCGAACATATCGTCGCCCCCATCACCGACAATCTCGAACACCCCTATGGCGGCCGCGAACGCCCGCCCGTGGTGCAATCCGATGACCGGTTCTACGATATCTGGGTCGCCATCGGCGCCATGCTCGCCTCCACCAGCAAGATCACCATCTCCACCGGCGTCTATATCCTGCCGCTGCGCAATCCGCTGATCACCGCCCGCGCCTGCCTCACCGCCGCCCAACTCGGTGCACGGCCAGATGCGCCGAACCGCTTCATGTTCGGTCTCGGCGTCGGCTGGAACACGGAGGAGTTCGAGGCCATCGGCATCCCGTTCCGCGAACGCGCCGGCCGCACCGATGAGATCATCGACATCCTGCGCCGCCTCTTCGCCGCCGAGGAATTCGAATTCACCGGCAAATATCACAGCTTCCGCCGCCTGCAGATGACGCCGAAGCCGGTGCCCATCCAGTTCATCGTCGGCGGCACCCAGCCC
>CANJOG010000066.1 GCA_947475475.1 Acetobacteraceae bacterium | reverse complement strand
TTTCACGGAGGGTTGGGGCTTCATCTTCGTTCCTTCGTCACTACGACGAAGCCCCAACCCTCCTTAAATCACAACCTCAAATCTGTGCCATTGGTGCTGACGGGGGACAGCCACGGAATATGACCGCCCTGCTTACTGGGGCGAGGACGTCAGCGATCACCGCCGAAAGCGTCATCGGTTGGCGCGGGGCCGCACGTCGGACCCCTTACGGCGCTGGCCGCCCGACCGCGGCGCGGAAGGCACTGGCGAGGCGATGCAATTCCGCGGTGGTGCCCGCCTCCTCAGCAGGAAACCGCATGGCGGCGCGGAAATCCGTGGCCCCGGCGGCAATCAACCCCAGCACCGGCTCCAGCGTCCGCTCAATCTCGATCGCGCCGCTCTCCGCCTGGAACACCCGCAGATTGGCCACCACGCGCAGCTCCGCCGGATCGCGCCCAAACTTTGCGACGGCGGCGCGCATACGGGGGATTGAGGCGTGCATATCGGCCGCATCCGGCCCCCAGGGAATCCAGCCCGCGCCGAAACGCGCCAGGCGGGACATGGCACTATCGATGATCGTGCCGCTCACCCAGACCGGCACGCCGCCCGCCTGGGCCGGCTTGGGCATCTGGTGGATGTTCTCAAATGTCAGCAGCGGCGAGGAATAGCTCGCGGACTGTTCGCGCCACAGCAACTGGCAGACTTCCAGCGTGTGATTGAGCAGCTTGCCACGCCCCTCGAATGCCAGCCCGGCCGCGTCGTATTCCTCGCGCTGCCAGCCAACGCCCACGCCGAGATCGAGCCTGCCGCCGGAGAGCACATCCAGCGTCGCCGCCGTCTTGGCCAGGACCACGGGGCGGCGCAGGGCGGCGATGAGGATCTGGGTGCCGAGGCGCACGCGCTTTGTCATGCCGGCCAGAACGGCCAGAGTGGTCAGCGGTTCCAGCCAGGCGCCATCCGGGCCGGTGGGCTGCTTGCCGCCAGCCTGGCCGCCGATTTCCGGCTTGGCGTATTCTTCCAGCCGCTCGCCGAAGACGACATGGTCGGAAATGACGATGCGGTCGATCCCCGCCACATCGGCCGCGCGTGCCACCTGGAACAACGGCGTCCAGTCCGGGGCGCTCGCCTCGGTGAAGGAGGGCAAATAGAGGCCGAGCAGGGGAGAATTGGTCAAATCGACACCTTTTTCTTGCCGCGCCATCGGGCGGATTGAAGCCGTGAGCCTTCCAGGCTGGCACCCGGCGGGCATCGTCAAAATGGAGCATACCGGCCCGCGCGGCGGAGCCATAGCCCCGCGCGCGGGTCAGGCTTCGGAGGGCTTTCCAGCAGAGATTGGCAGTAGATCGAATTGCACGAAACCGAACGGCCGAAAGCCAAGCAGCAGGCCGGCATCGAGCCCAGCGCCGGAGGTGAACAGGGCAATATCCGCGGCGATGCCGCCCTGGTGGTCCAGCTCAGCGACAACCACCTGGGTGCGGCGGCTCACCGCCCCCGCCGGGTCGAGCCAGCGAATGCTCGCCGGCGCGGCCTGACGCAGCTCATCAAGCAAGAAGCCGAAATGGGTGCAGCCGAGCACGATCGTGTCCATCAGCTGCGCGCCATCCTGGCTGGTCAGTGCAGCGACCTCGCTCACCACCTCGCCAAGATCCACCTGCTCGCCCCGGAAGCGACGCTCGGCCAGGATGGCGAGTTTGCGCGAGCCATGGCTCAGCACGGTCTTATCGGCGGCAAAGCGGTCGATCAGGTCCTGCAAATAGGCGCGGCGGACCGTGGCCTCGGTAGCGAGGATGCCGAAGCAGCCGGACTCCGTGAGTGAGGCCGCCCACTTCACCGCCGGGACACAGCCGACAAAAGGCAGGTCAAACACGCGGCGCAGCGAGGCCAGCGCGATCGTGCTGCCAGTATTGCATGCCACCACCACCAGGTCCGGATTGAAGCGGGCGATCCCGGCGCCCACCAGGGCGATCATGCGGGCGGTCAGCATGTCGTCCGGGAGCGCGCCATAGGGAAAGCCGCCATTATCTGCCACATAGGCGATTCGCGCGGTCGGCAGGTCCTTGCGCAACTCGGCGACGACGGACAGGCCGCCAATCCCCGAATCGACCACGAGCAGGGAGGGCGGCGCGTCAGAAGCGGTCATGGCTGGCATGGCCAAGGCTGGGCAAACAAGCGTGCATCGGGGTCCTATCCAGATGATCTCCCTTAGCCGGTCCGCCGTATTCTCCCCAAGGGGTGGCCGAAAAAGACTTGGCCAGAAATGGGAGCCCCGCACCCCAGTCCCGCCAGGGCGGCGGCAGGCCGGGGATGACCGCGGCCCGTCTCTGGGCTAAACCGCCGCCTTCTGCGGAGATTCGGGCATTGACGCATATCGATTCGAAGACTGCTGGGGCCAAGACGGGCGAAACCTACCCCGCCAACAGCCTGCGCACCGGGCCGGATGAGCGCGGCCGCTTTGGCCAGTTCGGCGGGCGGTTCGTCGCCGAGACGCTGATGCCGCTGATCCTCGAACTGGAGGCAGCCTATAACGTCGCCCGCGAGGATGAGAGCTTCCGCACCGAACTCGACCTGTTGCTCAAGAACTATGTGGGCCGCCCGAGCCCGCTCTGGTTCGCGCAGCGACTCACGGAACGTCTTGGCGGCGCCAAGATCTATTTCAAGCGCGAAGAACTGAACCACACCGGTTCGCACAAGATCAACAACTGCCTCGGTCAGATTCTGCTCGCCCGCCGCATGGGCAAGACGCGCATCATCGCCGAGACCGGCGCCGGCCAGCATGGCGTTGCCACGGCGACGGTTTGCGCCCTCTTTGGCCTGCCTTGCACGGTCTATATGGGTGCCACGGACGTCGAGCGGCAGCAGCCCAACGTCTTCCGCATGAAGCTACTCGGCGCCGAGGTGAAGCCCGTTACCTCCGGCGCCGGCACGCTGAAGGATGCGATGAACGAGGCACTGCGCGACTGGGTCGCCAATGTGCGCGACACCTACTACCTGATCGGCACCGTCGCCGGCCCGCATCCCTATCCGCAGATGGTGCGCGACTTCCAGGCCATTATCGGCGAGGAAGCCAAGGCGCAGATGCTCGAAGCCGAAGGCCGCCTGCCGGATGTGGCAATTGCCGCCGTCGGTGGCGGGTCGAACGCGATGGGCCTGTTCCACCCGCTGCTGGACGAACCCTCGGTGAAGCTGATCGGCGTCGAAGCCGGCGGCCATGGCATTGACACGCCGGCCCATGCCGCCAGCCTGACCGGCGGCCGGCCTGGCGTGCTGCACGGCAACCGCACCTACCTGTTGCAGGACCAGGACGGGCAAATTCTCGAAGGACATTCCATCAGTGCCGGGCTGGATTATCCCGGCATCGGCCCGGAACATTCCTGGTTGCACGATATCGGCCGCGTGGAATACGTGCCGGTGACGGATAACGAGGCGCTCGAAGCCTTCCAGCTCTGCTCGCAGGCGGAAGGCATCATCCCGGCGCTGGAATGCGCGCACGCGCTGGCGCATGTCACCAAGATCGCACCGCAGATGAAGAAGACCGAGATCATCCTGCTCAATCTCTCCGGCCGTGGAGACAAGGACATCTTTACCGTCGCCCGCCATCTCGGAGTGTCGCTGTGAGCCGGATTGCCGCTTGCTTCGCCCGCCTGCGCGACGCCAATCGCGGCGCGCTGATCACCTTCCTCGAGGCCTATGACCCCGACCCGGCAACCAGCCTCGCCATCCTGCGCGGCATGCCGGCGGCGGGTGCGGATATCATCGAGGTTGGTATGCCGTTCACCGACCCGATGGCGGACGGACCCACCGTCCAGGCCGCCGGCCAACGGGCATTGAAGGCTGGCGCCACGCTGGCCAAAACCCTTGCCATGGTGCGCGACTTCCGTAAGCACGATGCGACGACGCCGATCGTGCTGATGGGTTACCTCAACCCGATCGACAGCTACGGCGTCGCCGAATTCTGCCGCGATGCCGAAGTGTCCGGCGTGGACGGGCTGATCATCGTCGATCTGCCCACCGAGGAATCCGACCTCATTCTGCCGCATTCGACGAAGCATAAGCTCGACTTCATCCGCCTGATTGCGCCCACCACCGACGAGGCACGCCTGCCCGTCGTGCTCAATGGCAGCTCCGGCTTCGTCTATTACGTCTCGATCACCGGCATCACCGGCACGCGCGTTGCGAACGCCGACGAATTTGGCCGCGCCGTCCCGCTGGTGCGCAGGCATACCGATCTGCCAATTGCCATCGGCTTTGGTGTGCGCACCCCCGATCAGGCCGCCAATGCGGTGCGCGCGGCGGATGCCGCTGTGGTAGGCTCGGCGCTGATCGACACCATGGTCAAGACACTCGACGAAAATGGCCGCGCAGGACCTGAGACGGTCTCCAGCGTGCTCGCGCTGGTGCGCGACCTGGCCGACGGTATTCGCGGTGCGAGGAGCGCAGCATGAGCTGGTTGACCGAATTCGTCAGGCCGAAAATCCGGACCCTGCTGGGGCGCCGGGAAGTTCCGGATAATCTCTGGCATCAATGCCCGTCCTGCCAGCAGATGATCTTCCAGCCCGATCTGGCGAAGGTTCAGAAAGTCTGCCCGCATTGCGGCTTCCATATGCGCGGCAATGCCGCCGAGCGGCTGAGCTGGACCTTCGACGCGGGCAGCTACACACGCATCGAATTGCCGAAAGCGCCGGCCGATCCGCTGCGCTTTCGCGACCAGAAACGCTACACGGACCGCATCCGCGATGCGCGCGAGAAGATGCACCAGGACGATGCGATCCTGGTGGCGCATGGCAAGATCACCGGCGCCTCCGCCGTGGTCGCCGCGATGGATTTCGAATTCATGGGCGGCTCGATGGGGGCCGCCGTGGGCGAGGGCCTCGTTGCCGCCGCCCGCCTGGCGGTGTTGCAGGATGCCCCGCTGATCGTGTTCACCGCCTCGGGCGGTGCGCGCATGCAGGAAGGGGCGATCAGCCTCATGCAGATGCCACGCTCGATCATTGCCGCGACGATGGTGAAAGAAGCAGGCCTGCCCTACATCGTTGTGCTGACAGACCCGACCACCGGTGGCGTTACCGCCAGCTTCGCCATGCTGGGCGATATCCAGCTCGCCGAGCCGGGTGCGATGATCGGCTTCGCCGGGGCGCGCGTGATCGAACAGACGGTGCGCGAGAAACTGCCGGAAGGCTTCCAGCGCGCCGAATATCTGCACCAGCACGGTATCGTGGACATGGTGGTTCCGCGCGCCGAGATGCGCACGACACTGGGCACGCTGATCGGCTTGCTCGCGAAGCCCGTCGCGCGCGCCGCCTGATTTTCCGGCTGGCCCATGATAGCGGCCCCGCATGATCTGAGAGGCAGGCTGGAGCCGGTGCTTGAACGGCTCCATGCGATGCATCCGCGCGTGATCGATCTCAGCCTTGGGCGGATCGAGAAGCTGCTTGATTTGTTGGGTAATCCGCAGAGGCGCCTGCCGCCGGTGATTCACGTCGCGGGCACCAACGGCAAAGGCAGCACCTGCGCGTTTCTGCGCGCTATCGCCGAAAGCGCCGGTCTGCGCGTGCATGTCTATACCTCGCCGCATCTGGTGCATTTCAACGAACGCATCCGAATCGCTGGAACACTCGCCGACGATGCGATGCTTCTCGCCGCACTCGAAGAGATCGAAGCTGCGGGCGCCTTGGCGCCAGTGACGGTATTTGAGGCGATCACCGCCGCCGCCTTCCTGCTGTTCAGCCGCGTGCCGGCCGATCTGTGCATCCTTGAAGTAGGGTTGGGCGGAAAGCTGGATGCGACCAACGTCGACGTGCCCGTCGTGGCTGCGGCCATCACCTCGCTCTCGCTGGATCACCAGTCCTTTCTCGGCGATACGCTGGAGCAGATCGCCGGCGAGAAAGCCGGCATTGCACGCAGCTTCGTCCCGCTGATTACCGGCTTTCAGCAGGAGCCGGCCATGCAGGTCATCGCGGCGGCAGCGGCAGCACGCGGCGCAGTGTTGAACCAGCGCGGCACATCCTGGCAGATCGAGCAGCGCGGCGACGGGCTGCATTTCCAGGACGCGAGCGGCGCGCTGGACCTGCCCCTGCCCAGCCTGCCCGGCACGCATCAGATCGAAAATGCCGGTATCGCCATTGCGGCCCTACGGGCGTCCGGCCTGCCAATCCCCAACGCCGCCTATGGCGCCATCGCCGAGGCCGAATGGCCGGGACGGATGCAAAGACTGACCGGCAAGCTTGCGGCGCTCCTGCCGCCACATGCCGAACTCTGGCTCGATGGCGGGCATAATCCGGGCGCCGGGATCATCCTCGCCGAACATCTGCGGCTCTGGCGCGACAAGCCCACCCATCTCGTTATCGGCATGAAGGACTCGAAGGACGTGGCGGGTTTCCTCGCACCTCTGACCCCTCTGGCCGCGAGCGTTTGGGCAATTGCCGAGCCTGGCCAGCACCTGGCCCTCACCCCCGAGCGCATCGTTGCTGCAAGCGGCGGCGCTGCCCGCATCGGCCCCCGCATTGCGGACGCGCTTCGCAGCATTGCCAGGGCCGACACGCCGTGCCGGGTGCTGATTTGCGGTAGCCTCTACTTGGCTGGCGAGGTGCTGAAACTGGATGCGGGCGCATTGCCAATCGCCGGCTGAACGCACATCTGCAATGACTGGGCAGGCTCGTCCAAATGGCTCTTTCCCATCGGGCCGAACTGAATGATCTTATCGCGCCGCGTCCAGATACGGTCAGCGGCAGCTTAAACAGAAACACGACGCAGAGGCGGGGCGGAGCAAGAATGCAGGTCGATCAGAAGAGCTTCCGCGAGGCCATGGCGCGCCTTGGCGCGGCGGTGAATGTCATCACCAGCAATGGCCCGACGGGACGCTGCGGCTTTACAGCCTCCGCAGTGTGCAGTGTGACAGACGATCCACCGACCCTTCTCGTCTGCATGCGCCGCGCCGGCGATCTGAACGGGCAGTTCAAGGAAAACGGTGTGCTCTGCGTGAATATTCTCGCAGGCTCCCATCAGGAGATTTCCAACAGTTTCGCGTCGCAGAGCCAGGCGAAAAATGATGTCGAGGCACGCTTCGCCAAGGCAAGCTGGGAAACACTCGTGACGGGCTCGCCCGCCTTGTCCGATGCGCTAGTGGCGCTGGATTGCCGGATCGCCAATATCGTGGAGGTCGGTACCCATAGTGTGCTGTTCTGCGAAGTGCAGGCCGTCAAGCTTGGCGAGGAAGCTCCGGCGCTGATCTACTACAAGCGCGGCTATCACGGCGTCGGCGCTTAACCGCGCGCCAAAAAGAAAGCCCCGGGACTTCCATCCCGGGGCCTGTCTCAGCCATCACGCCCCACTCGAAGGGCGCGATGTTCAGCTCTGCGGCTGCTGCGCGTAGCTGCCGTTCTTCCATTCGAACATCACATAGCCAGCGGCCTTCGGATCGCCCTTCTTGTCGAAAGCGATGTTGCCGACAGCGCTGCTCCAGCCCTGGGCAGACGCCTTCAGCTCGGCGGCAACCTTCTTCGGATCGACCGAATTGGCCTTCTTCGCGGCATCGGCCCACACTTGGATCGCCGCATAGGTGTAGAGAACATAGCCTTCCGGATCGATGTTCTTCTTCTTGAAGTCATTGACCAGGCTGGCATTGGCCGGACGCGCGCGCGGATCGGGCGCGAAGGTCATCAGCGTGCCCTGGCCGGAATCACCGGTGATCTGCCAGAATTCGTTGGTCACCAGCGCATCGCCGCCAATCAGAGTGACCTTCATGCCTTGCTGCTTGGCCTGGCGCAGGATCAACCCGCCTTCGGTGTGATAGCCACCAAGATAGATCACCTCGATGCCAGACGATTTCAGGCGGCTGACTACGGCCGAGTAGTCTTTCTCACCCGGCGTATAGGCCTCGAACAGCGTCTCCTTGCCACCCGCGACGTTGAAAGCCTTCTTCGTCTCTTCCGCGAGGCCTTTGCCATAGGTTGAGTTGTCGTGGAGGATCGCGACCTTCTTGCCCTTGTATTTCGTCGCAATGTACTTGCCGGCTACCGCGCCCTGCTGATCGTCGCGGCCGCAGACGCGGAACGTGTTCCAGGCACCCTCGTCGGTGTATTTCGGATTGGTCGAAGCCGGCGTGATCTGCAGCACGCCCTCTTCGGTGTAGACCTTGCTCGCCGGGATCGAGCTGGACGAGCAGAAATGACCGGCGACGACCTTCACGCCCTTGGAGGCCAGCTGGTTGGCAACCGAGACGGC
>CANJOG010000065.1 GCA_947475475.1 Acetobacteraceae bacterium | reverse complement strand
TCGTTCAGCGCCGTCAGGTCCGGGTTCACCGCCACCGAGAGGGCGTGGAACAGCGGGAAGTAGGTGACGGCGGCGATGACGCAGCCCGCCAGGATGATCTTCAGACGGCCGATCTTGTCGGACAACCAGCCGAAGAAGACGAAAAGCGGAGTTGCCACCAGCAACGCGCAGCCGAGAAGCAAATAGGCACGGTCATAGGAGAGCTTCAGAGTGCCGGTCAGGAAGAACAGCGCCTGGAACTGGCCAGTGTACCAAACCACGCCCTGGCCGGCGACGGCGCCAAAAAGGGCAAGGAAGACGAAGCGGTTGTTCGGATAGCGCAGGAAGGATTCGGTCAGCGGCGCCTTGGAGCCGCGGGCCTCTTCCTTCATCCGCTTGAACACCGGGCTCTCATTCAGCTTGAGCCGGATGTAGAGCGACCAGCCGAGCAGAACGAGCGACACCAGGTAGGGAATACGCCAGCCCCAGGAGCGGAAATCTTCCACGGACATCGATTCGCGGCAGGCCAGGATGACAGCGAGCGAGAGGAACAGGCCAACCGTCGCAGTGATCTGGATCCAGGAGGTGCGCAGGCCACGCTTGTTATGCGGGGCGTGCTCGGCAACATAGGTCGCCGCACCACCATATTCGCCGCCAAGCGCCAGGCCCTGGGCAAGACGCAGGATCACCAGCACGATCGGGGCGAGCCAGCCCACCGCGCTGAATTCCGGGAGCAGGCCGGTCAGGAAGGTCGCCGAACCCATCACCACGATGGTGACGAGGAAGGTGTATTTGCGCCCGATCATGTCACCGAGGCGGCCGAAGACCAGCGCGCCGAAGGGGCGAACCAGGAAGCCGGCGGCATAGGTCGCAAAAGCAGAGAGCAGCGCCGCGGTGTCATTTCCGGGAGGGAAGAACAGCGAGGCGAAGAAGGGGGCGAGTGTGGCGTAGATATAGAAATCGTACCATTCGAAGACGGTGCCTAGCGAGGATGCAATGATGACGCGGCGTTCTTCTGCCGGCGTGACCGAATGCACCCCCGAGGATGTGCTTGCGCTCATTTTAGTCGACTCTCCTGATGTCCGCGGAACCTGAACGTAAAAGGCCAGGCCGGCGCGGATGGACCGGATGACCAGGATTGCCAATGCGGAGCGGGAATGGGGCGTCTAGCCGGCCCAGAGGACGGCGCGCGGCAGGTCGATCGGTCCTCGTGAGAGGGTGATTCGCCATCGTGCGGATCTCTTGTCGTTTCCCCCCTGGCCTTACCTTGCGGTGACCAGGGATTTGGTTGCTGTCGTCACTTATTGCGGGTGAGATGAACGTTTTGCAAGATTTAACTTGTCGATTTTCCCCACGTAGGGGGTTGACCTGATGAAGGGGTCGAACATACGTTCAATTGCAAGTGTTTCGCAATTGCAGGAATGCCCGCGCTTTTATCCGTGCTTGCTAAGGGCGGTGGTGCAGGAAGCCTTCCACTTCAACCGATGGGTGACGTAAATGACCGGAGTGATGTCCCGCCGTATGATCGGTGCCAAGCTGGGATTGGCCCTTTTCGGCACTGTCGTCATGAGCAGCGGCCCGGTCCTGGCTGCCGATGAGGCGCGCGAACTCGTCATCCGCAACCATCGTTTCGAGCCGGCGGAGATCAAGCTGCCGGCCAATACCGCAGCGCAGATCACGGTGCGCAATCTTGACAAGACCGCCGAGGAATTCGAGAGCAAAAGCCTGAAGGTCGAAAAAGTCATCCCTGGTGGCGGGCAAGCGGTGATCCGCATCCGCCCGCTGGCCAAGGGGCGCTACGAATTCTTCGGCGAATATAACGAAAAAACCGCCCGCGGCGTCCTGGTCGTGGAATAGGAAACGTCCATGCTCGCCGCTCTGATCATCGTCTTTCGCGAAGTCGTCGAGGCCGGGCTGATTATCGGCATCGTACTGGCGGCGAGCCAGGGTGTGCCTGGGCGAATCCGCATGGTGGTGGGCGGAGTTGTCGGCGGCGGACTCGCCGCCTGCCTGGTTGCGGCTTTTGCTGGCCAGATCGGCGATCTATTTGAAGGCTCGGGCCAGGAAATCTTCCAGGCCGCCGTGCTGGGCGCCGCCGTGCTGATGCTCGGCTGGCACAATGTCTGGATGGCCAAGCACGGGCGCGAGATGGCGAATGATATGCGCGCCGTTGGACGCGCTGTCGCGGCGGGGGAGAGCGAAATCACCACGCTCGGCATCGTCGTCGGCCTCGCCGTGATGCGCGAAGGCTCCGAAGTGGTGCTGTTTCTCTATGGCATCAGCGCGCAGGGGGCTGATTCGGCCAGGTCTATGTTGACCGGCGGCGTGCTCGGGATGGGCGCCGGTGTGCTGATCGGCCTGCTGCTCTATCGCGGCCTGCTAGCCATTCCGGTGCACAAGATGTTTACCGCGACCGCCTGGCTGATCACGCTGATGGCCGCCGGCATGGCGAGTCAGGCGGTGGGTTTCCTGCAACAGTCCGGTCTGGTCACGCTCTGGCAGGAGCCGCTCTGGGACACGTCTGATTTTCTCGCCCAGGCCTCGCTGTTTGGCCGCGTGCTGCACACGCTGGTTGGCTACACCGATCAGCCGGACGGGCTGCAACTCCTGGCCTGGATCGTCACCGTCGCTGCGATCTGGACGCTGGGGCGGATCGTCAACCCGCCTCGCAAGCGGCCGGCCAAGCAGGGCGGCGTTGGCACACTGCCGAATACGCCGGGTGCGGTCCGTCGCGTGCAGGCCTGACCGCGCGACGCCAGCGCGCCCGGGGTCAATTCGCCACGGACTGAACATTGGCGTAATCCACGGGAAGATTGCCGATCATCAGCTGCATCATGCCGTTGCTGGTGCGTTGCACGCCGCTGGCGATTCCGGTGATTGTCGTGGGCAGGGTCACCGCGCCACCGCTGGTATCGGTGGCGGTGACGACAACTTTGTAGCTGCCATCAGGCTGCCTGTTGCCATTGGTGGATTTTCCATCCCAGTTCCACTCATTGGCGCCCTGCGCGGCCATCGCCGCCACCTCGCGCAGTTTGGCGCCGGCACTGTTGTAGACAGCGATATTGACCGGGCCGGCATGCGGCGCGGTGAAGTCCACGGGCGCGGACCCATTTGCCAGCGCCACTGAATCAGTGCTCGCCGTGACTGTCTTGCCCACCATCGACGAGCCCTGCAGGAGCTGGTTGCCCTGGGTAAGCTGGATGAGCTGGGTCAGGTTGGAATTGGCGTTGATCTGCTGCTCGACCGAGGCGAATTGCACCAGCTGGCTGGTGAACTGGTTGGGGTCGGCCGGGCTGGTGGGGTCCTGGTTCTTCAATTGGGTCATCAGCATCGTGAGGAAGTCATTGAAGTTGTTGCCGAGGCCGGTGATGGCATTGGAACCGGTGGCGCCAGTGACGGTCTTGGCGGCGGACGTGGCGCCGGACGTGGCGGATGATGTGGCGGACAGGGTCATGGCGGAATTCCCGAACTGAGGGCTGGGTCAGGCGGTGATGTTGATGCCGGCGCGCAGGATGATGCGGCGTGGCTGGGCGAGGGACGCAGTCCCGGCACCGTCGGGCGTGTCGCCGGCCAGCATCCTTCCGTTGGCGCCATAGGCTTGCGCAGGCGGCTCGCCGCCCCGGCGTGGCGCGTCCTGGAAACCGGCGCCGCCGTGTGACGGCGCGGAAAAGCTGGACGCCGGGTTGTCGGACGTTGCTTGCTGCGGAACGAACTGCTGGGCGCCGTGCTGATGCTGCCCTGCCTGCTCGAAACCGTGCTGGCCCGATGATTGCGCCTGGGCGGGGGCGGGGGCGGGGGCGGGGGCGGCGATCTCCGCTGGCGCGGCGAGCTGAAATTCCAGCCGCGCAGTCTCTGCCGCCATGCCGGCGCGGCCCAGCGCCTGGCGGAGACCCGTCTCATCCTGTCGCAGCAGCGCCAGAGTTTCCGGCCGCTCGGCACTAATATGCAGCGCTGCGTGGCCGCCCTCCGCCTGGGTCAGGCGGATTTCGACGCGGCCCAGTTCCTCAGGCGAGAGATGCAGGATCGTCGATGCCTGCCCGTCGGGTGCGCGGGCCAGTTCCAGGACGGCGGTGCCAATCTGCACCGCGGCCGGCGGCGCGGCGGCGGCTTCGATATGCCCCTCCGGCGCGACATGAACGGTGGCCGCAGGCGTCATCGAGTGATGCGCGGTTGGGACTTGCGGCGACGCTGTGGCCGGCTCGCCGCGAACGGCTGCATCCGGCTGGCGAGGCTCGTCGCGACCCGCCATCCGGGCAGGCTCGGAAGCGTGCGCGCTGGGGGGAGCGGCCTCGCCGGAGATGCTGTATGGCACAGGCTCAACTGAAGATTCGGCAGGCTCGCTGGCGGGCCCTCCATGACCGAGTGCGGGCAGGGGGCTGGCATTGGGAGTCGTGCCCTGGTTCGATGCATGTTCGGGCGTTCCGGAGGGCGCCGGGAGCGTGGATAATGGCGGCACCGCCAGGAGCGGTACCGCGACCGGTGTGGCGGGCGTGGCCGGTGCGGCGGACTCGTCCTCATCGGCATGGCCGGCGCCACGCCGGCTCGACCTCGCACCCTGCACCGGCGCGCGGGGAGAGGCTTCGGCGGTCTCGATCGCCAAGGCCAGGGCAGTGGGGGCGGCGGAAGCCGTCTCAGGCGCGGGCGCGGTGACCCGTGTTGCATCGCCATTATCGGGCTCGATGGATGCGCCAGGGCCGAGCCATTGCAGCCCCGGTTCCGGAGTGACCTGGGCGTTGCCGCCCGGGGATGGCGCGGCCCCGGCGGGTGCGATCGGTTTTGCGATGATCGCGCCCGTCACGTCTCGCTCGGTCGAGGGGCCTTCAGGCCGCATCTGGAGCAGTGCCTCCGCCGCATTCCCCGCCGTGCCGAGCGGCTGTAGAGCTATGGCGGGGGCGGCGCCCGCTGCGCCCGGCCGATCGGTCGCGCCGATGATGGTGGCAATGCGCGCCGCGAAATTTTCCGCCTCTGCGGTGCCGGCATCTGGCCGGGCTCCAAGAGCCATGGCATCCCGCCCGGTGCCTTGCGGCGGTGGCGCGATCTGCGGACTAGCCGGCATATCCATCAGAGTCTGCATGGCAATTCTCCGGCCCGGCGCGAGGGCTTCGGGCATGGGAGGTCATTGTCAGCAAATCGCGGGCCAAGTCCTGGGGCGCATCGAATACTTGGGTACTGCGCTCGGGAATCTGAATTTGATCTGCCCGCACCGGGCGAAGCGGCAAATTCTGCCGGGGCATACCCGCCGCCGGTGTGCCTGTTCGTGCCGGGCAGGGACAATTCTGCCGGGCATGAGTCCGCGAAGTAAGGGAAAATTCAGCCAACACCGCCAATCGCGCGGTTGGCACGCAAGCTGCAATACCCGTTGGCGAAAGCCGGCACATCATCGCGTGCTGGTCAGAGATGAGGTTGAGGCAATGTCCCTGTTCGGCGCCATGAGTACCGCGATCAGCGGCCTTTCCGCCCAGTCGGCGGCGTTTGGAAATATCAGCGACAATGTCGCGAACAGCCAGACCGTTGGCTACAAGCGCACCGATACCAGTTTCGAATCATTCCTGACCACCAGTAATGCGTCGGTCAATGACTCCGGTGCGGTGGTGGCGCGGCCCGACTATGTGAACTCGGTGCAGGGCACCATCACCCAGACCGATAATCCGCTCGCTATGGCGATTGCCGGCGACGGGTTTTTTCCGGTCAGTCAGGCGACCGACAACACGTCTGGTCTGCCGAATTTCGATCCGCGCAACTTCTATACGCGCTCGGGCGACTTCTCGATGGATCGCAACGGCTATCTGGTGAATACCTCAGGCTATTTCCTCAATGGCTGGACGGTTAATTCCACCACCGGCATCGTCAACCAGAACCAGCTCCAGCCGGTGCAGGTCAACCAGACCGTCTATAATCCGGTGCCCACTTCGCAAATGACGCTGGCGGCAAATCTGCCCGCCACGCCTGCCACCGGTGCCACTCTCTCTTCCCAGGTGAACGTGTACGATGCCGTCGGGCAGGTGCACACGGTCACGCTGAACTGGGCGCAAAATGCGTCGAATGACTGGACCGTGACTGTGAATTCTCCCGATGACACGGTCTCGGCACTGCGCGGAACCGCGCAGGTGATGTTCGGCGCGGCAAGCGGCAATGGCGTCACCGAGGGGACCATCGGATCGCTGGGTGCGGCGACCGGCAGCGTGATCGGCAGCACTTTTGCGGCCAATACGGGCGCGACGCTTGATTTCACCACCGACTTCGGCTCTGGCCCACAGAGTATCCAGATTGATATTGGAACCTTCGGTCAGGCCAACGGCGTCACGCAATATGCGGGAACCGATTACAGCCTGCGCGGTATCACCCAGAATGGCGTGGCGCCGGGCGCATTCTCCGGCATCACGACGCGCCAGAACGGCGATGTCGTGGTCAATTACGACAACGGGCAGTCGCGCACCGTGGCGCGGGTTCCCATTGTCACCTTCAACTCACCTGACAGCCTGCAACGCCAGGATGGCGGCGCCTTCACGGTGACGCAGGCTTCAGGATTGGCGATGGCGCAAAATGCGGCCTCCAACGGCGCGGGTTCCCTCGTCGTCTCCTCGATCGAAAAATCCAATGTCGATATCGCCAACGAGTTCAGCAAGCTGATCGTGGCGCAGCGCGCCTATTCGGCAAACACCAAGATGGTGACAACAGCCGATGAATTTCTGCAACAGACCATCGACATGAAGCGTTGATGGCAGCCGCACGGCGAACAGCGGTCACAACGGGCGGGGCGGCGCATGATGCGCCGTCCTCGTCGGAGAGTGTGCAAGGTCGACCATGGGTTGAGGAGTCCCTGCCATGAGCCTCGAAGCCGCGCTCGGCAATGCCACTGGCGGCATCGACCTGATCAACCGCCAGATCGCGCTTGCCTCGCAGAACATCTCGAATGCCGGCACCGCCGGCTATGTACGCCAGACCGCCACCCAGCAGGCTGTGGGTGCGCCGGGCCTGGCAATGGGCGTTCGCGCCGGCCCTGCCCAGCGCGATATCGATCTGCAAATCCAGTCGAGCCTGTTTTCACAAAACGGAACCGCCACCGCCGCTACGACGCGGCGTAACGCGTTGGCCCAGATCGACACGGCGCTTGGTACGCCCGCCTCGGGTGACGATCTCGCCGGACGCCTTGGTGCGCTGCGCGATGCCGTCTCGACGCTGATGACCGACCCGTCGAGCGCCGCCCAGCAACGCGGCGTGATCGCATCGGCTTCCGGGCTTGCCACGTCGCTCAACCAGCTTTCCGCAACCTATACGACGCTGCGCCAGGACGCCCAGGATGCGCTCGGTGCCGATGCAGCCACCCTGAATGCGCGGCTGGCGACGATCGGCGACCTCACAAACCGCATTCGTATCGAGATCGCTTCCGGCCGCAGCACAGCGGATATGGAAAATGCGCGCGATCAGGCAATGGGCGACGTCTCCACTCTGATCGGCGTGAAATTCCTGCGCCAGAGTTCGGGCGATCTGATCGCCGTCACTGCTGGTGCCATCACCCTGCCGCTCGACGGCAAGAACGGCCCCTTCAGCATCGCGCCTGCAACGCTCGGGCCGAATGCCGCCTATCCGGGTGGTGTGCCGGCGCTGATGCTTGCCGGCGTCGATGTCACCACGCGGATCACCGGTGGGTCGGTCGGTGCCAATCTCGCCTTACGGGACCAGACGATTCCGGGATTTCAGGCCGAGCTCGACGAATTCTCCCAAAGCCTCGCCGCGCGTTTCGACGCCCAGGGCCTGCGACTATTTTCCGATGGCGCCGGCGCGGTTCCCGCCCCCGCCGCGGCGCCGCCAACGCAACTTCCCTATGTCGGTTTCGCCGCCTCCATCCAGGTCAATCCGGCCATTCTCGCCAATCCGGCCCTGGTGCGCGACGGCACCCAGACAATCGCCAGCAGTGCGTCGGGCGCGACCGCGTTCACGCCAAACCCGCCGGGCGGGCCGAGCGGATTCGCAACTTTGCTCAAACGCGTGCTGAGCTTCACCTTCGGCGCCGAAGTGCAGGCTGGTGTGGCGCAACCCGCCCCGGCGCAGACCGGACTTGGCCCGCTCGGCACGCTCTCCGCCCCCTTCGGCGCGGCGCGCAGCCTGGCCGATCTTGCCGCCGCCGTGGTCGGTGACCAGGCCCAGGCGGTCTCGGCGGCACAGCAAAATGCGGACTCGAGTGCGGCGGTACAAGCCATGTTGCAGAACCGCCTGGGCGAGCGCAGCGCGGTGT
>CANJOG010000064.1 GCA_947475475.1 Acetobacteraceae bacterium | reverse complement strand
TCGGCGAGCATGGAGCGCAGGGCGTGCGCATCTCCAGCAGCGAGGAAGAGCGCCTGGCCTTCTGGGCCGGCCGCAAATCCGCCTTCCCGGCCGTGGGCCGCATCAGCCCCGATTATCTCTGCATGGATGGCACCATCCCGCGCCGCGCCTTGCCGCATGTGCTTGAGCAGATGGCCGAGATGGAAGCCACCTTCGGCCTGCGCGTCGCCAATGTGTTCCATGCCGGCGATGGCAATCTGCATCCGCTCATTCTCTACGATGCCAATAAGCCGGGCGAACTCCAGCGCGCCGAGGATTTCGGCGCCGCCATCCTGCGCCTCTGCGTCAAGGTCGGCGGCGTGCTGACCGGTGAACATGGTGTCGGCGTGGAAAAGCGCGATCTGATGCCGGAGCAGTTTTCGGAAACCGATCTTTCCCATCAGCAACGCCTGAAATGCGCCTTCGATCCGGAGGGCCTGCTCAATCCCGGCAAGGTCTTCCCCATACTGCATCGCTGCGCCGAACTCGGGCGCATGCATGTCCATCACGGCGCGTTGCGCTTTCCCGATCTGCCGAGGTTCTGAGCCTTATGTCGGCAAGCATCGATACCATCCGACCCCGCAGCGAAGCCGAGACGCTCGACGCCATGCGTGCGGCGCTTGCCGACGGCAACACGTTGGAGATCGTAGCCGGCGGCACCAAGTGCGGCCTGGGCCATCCCGTCAATGCTGCCGCGCTGCTCGACTTGTCAGAACTCGCCGGTGAGACGGCGTACGATCCGTCCGAACTCGTGCTCACGATTTCACCGAGCGTGAAACTCGCCGAAGTTACCGCCATGCTTGCCGGATCTCGCCAGCGCCTGGCCTTCGAGCCACCCGATCTCGGTCCGCTGCTCGGCGCACCAGCAGGGCAGGGGACGCTCGGCGGCGTGCTCGCCACCAACCTCTCCGGCCCGCGCCGCCCCTTCGCCGGCGCCGCGCGCGATCACCTCCTCGGCTGCCGCGCCATTTCCGGCTGCGCCGAAATCTTCGTCTCCGGCAGCCGCGTGGTGAAGAACGTCACCGGCTACGACCTGCCGAAACTGCTGGCCGGCTCTTTCGGCACGCTTGCTGTGCTGACCAGCGTGAATGTGAAGACGCTGCCCCAGCCAGAGGCGTCTGCAACCGTGCGCTTGCCGGGCCTGGATTCCGCGCAAGCCGTGCAGGCCATGCAGATCGCCCTTGGCGGCCCTTTCGATGTCAGCGGGGCCGCCTGGTTGCCGACCTCCATCGCGGCACATCTCGACCTGCCCGAGGGGCCGGCAACGTTGCTGCGCCTGGAAGGCGTCGCCGTCTCGGTCGCCGACCGCGCACGCATGCTGAGCGACAAATTGTCCGGCTTCGCCTCCCCCCGCCTGCTCGATCGTGATCATACCGAGCATCTGTGGGCCGGCATCCGCGATGTCCGCCCCTTCGTGAACTCTCCCGGATGCGTCTGGCGGCTTTCTATCCCACCGGCCGAAGGCGCGGCGGTTCTCGCCCGCCTGCGCGCCACCCTCGGCGATATTGCTGCCTACCTCGACTGGGGCGGCGGGTTGATCTGGCTGAACATCCCGTCTCCTATGGCGCGAGAAGTGCGCAGCGCCATCGCGGATTGCGGCGGCCATGCCACGCTGATCCGTGCGCCCGCCTCCGACCGCGCTGCACTGGATGTGTTCCAGCCGCTCTCCCCCGGCCTGCGTGCCCTCAACCAGCGCGTCAAGGTGCAATTCGATCCGCAGAATCTCTTGAACCCAGGCCGCATGATACCGGCTGGCCGGCCAGGGCAGCCCGACTGATGCAGACGCATTTCTCCCTCGCCCAACTTGCGGACCCCACTATCGCCGAGGCCGATTCCATCTTGCGCGCCTGCGTGCATTGCGGCTTCTGCACCGCGACCTGCCCCACCTATGTGCTGCTCGGCGATGAACGCGATTCCCCGCGCGGCCGCATCTATCTCATCAAGGACATGCTGGAAGGCGACAAGCCGGCGACTGAAACCGTCGCCCGCCATGTCGATCGCTGCCTCTCCTGCCTCTCCTGCATGACGACTTGCCCCTCTTCGGTGCATTACGCCCATCTTGTCGATCATGCTCGCAATCACATCGAGAAAACCTATCAGCGTCCGATCGCTGACCGTCTCCAGCGCGCGCTGATCGCCTTCGTCATTCCGCATGAGCGCCGCTTCCGCCTGGCGTTGCTCGGCGCCGTACTGGTCCGCCCCATTGCGGAGTATTTGCCCGCCCGCCTGCGCACCATGCTGGCCCTCGCCTCTGGCCAGGCCGCGCCCGCAACGCCTGCGAACCGGCCCGGAACTTTCCTAGCCACCACGCAGCGCCGCGCCCGCATTGGCATGCTCCCAGGCTGCGTGCAGCCCGCGCTCCGACCCGAAATCAACGACGCTGCGGTGCGCCTACTCAACCGGCTCGGCGCCGAGATCGTGATTCCGAAATCCATCGGCTGCTGCGGCGCGCTCACCCAGCACATGGGGCGTGAGGAAAGCGCCAAATCCTTCGCCCGCGCGGCCATCGATTCCTGGATAGCCGAAATTGAGCGCGGCGGGCTGGATGCCATCATTGTCACCGCCTCCGGCTGCGGCTCGGCGGTGAAGGATTACGGCCATCTTTTCCAGAACGATCCAGTCTATGCCAGCAAAGCTGCGCGGGTCTCCGCTCTCGCCCGCGACGTCACCGAAGTGATCGCCAGCCTCGGCTTGCCAGACTCCATCACGCCGCAATCCCACCGCATCGCCTATCACGCCGCCTGTTCGCTCCAGCATGGCCAACATGTGCGCGAACACCCCAAGGCGCTGCTTCGCCAAGCCGGCTTCACAGTCATCGACGTGCCCGAGGCACATCTCTGCTGCGGTTCCGCCGGCACGTACAACATGCTTCAGCCCGAACTCTCCAGCCAACTGCGCGATCGCAAGCTCGCCAATATCGCCACGACGAAGCCCGAGATCATAGCGACAGGCAATATCGGCTGCATGACACAACTCGCCGCGGGCGCTGGCGTGCCGATCGTCCACACTGTCGAACTACTCGACTGGGTAACAGGCGGGCCCAAACCCGCTGCCCTGCATTGAACCTAAAATCGTCCTGCCGCAGAATGAAAGCGCAGACGACACCGAGGGAAGGAAACCAGATATGGCCGTGATCAAGCGCATGGTGATGATTCGCCGCAAGGCCGGCACCACGCACGAGCAATTCCGCGAGTATTACGAGAAGAACCACGCCACTATGGCGATGCGCCTGTTCCCGATGTTCGGCACCTACAAGCGCAACTTCATCCAGCCCAACGCCCCGCGCTTGCCCGCCGGTGCGTCCGACAATCCCTACGATGTCGTCACCGAGATGACCTTCGCCACGGACGCAGATTACGCCGCCTTCATGGAAAAATCGTCCCGTCCCGAAGTGCGCGCCGAAGTTCGCACCGATGAGGAGAAGTTCATGGACACAGCCGCCATCTTCAGCTTCATCGTCGAGGAATCGGTCTCCAAGTAAGCGAGCCGACCAACAGGAGAACGATCATGGCCGTAATCAAGCGCATGATGATGTGCCGGCGTAAAGCTGGCACCAGCCTCGAGCAATTCATGGAGTATTACGAGACCAAGCACGCCACGCTTTCGGCGAGCCTGTTCCCAATGTTTGCCAGCTACAAGCGCAACTTCATCCAGCCTAACCCGTCGCGCCTGCCCGCGGGCGCCACGGATAATCCCTATGATGTCGTGACGGAAATGGTCTTTGCGAACGAAGCTGATTACGCTGCCTTCCTCGCCAAGATACAGCTTCCCGAAGTGCGGGCGGTGCTGGTGCCTGACGAAGCTGCCTTCATCGAGCCGGGCAGCATCTTTAGCTTCGCCGTACGCGAATCAGTGCTTCCGAAGTAGGTCTCCGGCCATGAAAGGGGTGAGTGCGATGAGGTTCCTCTCGGCGGTCCTGCTCGGAGCCTCTCTGTTGCTCTCACCCCCGGCCGCGGCGCCTGCGCGGGCGCAGGAACGCGTCGTCAATGTCTATAACTGGAGCGATTATATCGATCCCTATGCGATCGACCGCTTTCAGCGCGAAACCGGCATCCGCGTCCGCTATGACGTCTATGACAGTCTGGAAACGCTGGAAGCCAAGCTGCTCGCCGGCAAATCCGGCTACGACATCGTGGTGCCCACGAGCGAGCCGAGCTTTTCCCGACTGATTCGCGCCGGCGCGCTCGCCCCGCTCGATGCCGCGCGCATTCCTCATCTCGCCAATCTTGATCCCACCATGATGAGTCAGGTGAAATCTTCCGACCCCGGCAACAAATTCGGCGCCATCTACCTCTGGGGTACCACCGGCATCGGTTACAACGCCGCCAAACTCGCCGCCCTGGCGCCCGATGCACCGCGCGATTCCTGGGACCTGCTTCTGAAACCGGAAAATGCCAAACGCATGGCAAAATGTGGCATCGTCCTGCTCGATTCCGCTATCGATGTGATTCCTTCTGTCCTGCGCTGGCTCGGCCGCGATCCCAACAGCACCGACTCACAAGACCTCGCGGCGGTGGAATCCGCACTTCGCGGTATCCGCCCCTATATCCGCGCCTTCATCGGCGGCGGCGCCGTCGAGCAACTCGCCAGCGGCGAAGCCTGTCTTGCCCTGAATTACTCCGGCGACGTCATCCAGGCCGCCGCCCGCGCCGAGGAAGCCGGCAAGGGCATACAAATCCGCTATATCGTGCCCAAGGAAGGTGCCCAGCTTGCTTTCGACATGCTCGCCATCCCCGCCGACGCACTGCACAAGTCCGAGGCGATGGAACTGATCAATTTCCTGCTAAAGCCCGATGTGATGGCTGGGATTACCAACCAGGTACGCTACCCTAATGCCATCCCCATCTCAAATTCATCCATCAAACCCGACATCCTCAACGACCCCGGTATCTACCCGCCGCAATCCGTGCGCGATCGCTTCTTCACCATCGGCGCGGTGCCGCCCGAAGCCACGCGCGCGCGCAGTCGCATGTGGGCGCGGCTGAAATCCGGCGGGTGAGCGGTTTCGTCACATTCGAGGGGATCGAACTCCGCTACGGCGCCCATACCGCGCTCGCCGGGCTCGATCTCTCGATTTCTCAAGGCGAGATCTTCGTCCTTCTTGGCACCAGTGGCTCAGGTAAAACCACACTGCTGAAAATTGCCGGCGGATTCCTTACGCCAAGTGCCGGCCGCATCGTTCTCGACAACACCGATATCACCGCGCTTCCGTCTTGGCAGCGTCCGGTGAACACAATGTTTCAGAACTACGCGCTCTTTCCGCATATGCGCGTGGCCGAGAACATCGGCTTTGGATTGCGCCGCCAAGGCATGCGGGGCAGGGAACTCGCCAGCCGAGTTGAGGAGCTTCTTGCCCTCATTCGTCTGGAGGGCCATGGCGCCCGTCGCATTTCCGAACTCTCTGGCGGCCAGCAGCAACGTGTCGCACTCGCGCGCAGCCTCGCCCGGCGTCCTAAACTACTCCTGCTCGATGAACCTCTCTCCGCGCTGGACCGATCGCTCCGCGAGGAAACCCGCGCAGACCTGCTCGCTTTGCTGAAATTCCTTGGCACTACATCAATTATCGTCACCCATGACCAGGACGAAGCACTCGCCATCGCCGACCGCATTGGCGTATTGCGCGAAGGCCGTCTGGAACAGGTCGGTAGACCCTCCGATCTCTACGAACGCCCTGCCACCCGTGCCATCGCCGCTTTCCTCGGCGCCGCCAATCTGATCCCGGTGCGTCTTGCCGAATCCACTGCCGACACGCTCAGCCTCGCATTGCCAGGCGGTGCCACCGCCATCATGCCGGTACGACCGATTGCGCCAGCTGGCTTGCTGCATCTTGCCCTGCGCCCAGAGTCACTCACACTCACGATCGGCACCGGCCCGAACACACTCGCCGCGACGGTCGAGGGTGCCACCTATCGCGGCGCCACACGCGACCTCCGGCTGCGCCTCCCAGATGGCACGCCGCTTCGCGCCAACCTGTCACCCGACGCGCCCATCCCGCCGGAAGGCAGCGCGCTGCGGCTCACCTGGAACCCGTCACGCGCCATATTGCTAGACCGCTGATGCGCACGCTCTTCCTGGCACCGCTTTGGGCCTGGCTCACCCTCTTCGTCGCAGCCCCGGCGTTGTTGATCGCCGTCATCGCGCTCGCCATTCCTGCCGATACAGTGCCACCCTTTCGCCTCGCTCTTGCGCCGGACGCACTCATTCAGGCGCTCACGGACAGCTTTTACTGGCATGGCTTCCTCGGAAGTTTGCGCATCGCCGCCATCTCCACACTCGCCTGTCTCGCTATCGGCTATCCCATGGCGCTCGCCATCGCCCGTACCTCCGCACGTTGGCGCGGCCTGTTGCTGGCAATTGTGATTCTTCCGTTCTGGAGCGGCTTCCTGCTGCGTATTACTGCCTGGATCGGCATACTTCGCGATGAGGGCTACCTCAACGCGATTTTATCCGCCGTCGGCATCGCAAAAATCCAACTCATGAACACCGATGCGGCAATGTTCATCGGCATCATCTACTGCTATCTGCCCTTCCTGATCTTGCCGCTGGAATCGCGCCTTTCGTCGGCCGACCGATCGCTTGAACAGGCCGCCGCTGATCTGGGCGCCACGCCCGTCCGCGTTTTTGTTCACGTCACATTACCGCACTCGCTCCCCGGCATGTTCGCTGGTCTGGCCCTGGTCTTCATCCCAGTAACGGGCGAATACGTCATCCCTGAACTCCTGGGCGGCCCCTCCTCGATTACCATCGGCCGCGTCATTGCCGACGAATTCTTCAACAACAATGATTGGCCACAAGCTTCCGCCCTGGCGCTGATCCTGCTCGCCGCACTGGTGCTCCCAGCCACCATCGCGCGCCGCGCGCCGCGGGGGGGGCGGATATGACCCGCTCGCCCTTCCTCACCTGTTGGCTGATCGCTGGCCTCACCGTCCTCTACCTCCCGATCGCCTTGTTGATCGGCACCAGCTTCAACGCATCACGCCTCACCACGCAATGGAGCGGCTTTTCACTGCGTTGGTACGTCGCGATGTTCCATGACACCGCGCTGATGGACGCCGCCTTTCTGTCCATCCGTATCGCGCTCGTCTCGGCCACCATCGCCACACTTCTCGGTGGAATCGCGGGATTTGCACTCGCCCGCCTGCGACGTTTTCATGGTCGCACGCTCTTCGCCGGCCTGCTCGCCGCTCCGCTAGTGCTGCCCGATCTGCTGATCGGCCTGGCACTCCTGCTCCTTTTCGTCGCTGCGGAACGATTGACGGGATTTCCCCAAAATCGAGGCGCGCTCACCGTCGTGCTTGCCCATGCCACGATGTGCATTGCCTATGTTGCGCTCGTCGTCGAATCCCGCCTCGCCTCCACCGGTACTACACTCGAACAGGTGGCCATGGATCTCGGCGCGCCGCCATTCACTGCCTTCCTGCGCATCACCCTGCCGCTCATGGCGCCCGCACTGCTCGCCGGCTGGCTGCTGGCGTTTACCCTCTCGCTCGATGACGTCGTGATAGCCAGCTTCACTTCCGGCCCCGGTGCGACAACCTTGCCCATGCTCGTCTTTTCCACCTTGCGCCTGGGCGCCACCCCGATCCTCAACGCACTTGCCTCCCTTGTGCTCGCCCTAGCTGCAGGCGCTCTCTTCGCCGCCTGGCGACTCGGTCGTGCACGAAAATACTGAAGACATAGAAAGGAACTATCGATGGGACGTGTTCAAGGTTTGGTTGCTCTGGTCACCGGCGGCGCCTCTGGCCTTGGCTTCGCCGACGCCGAACGTCTCGCTGGGGAGGGAGCCTCCGTCGTCATTACCGACCTCAATGAAGCAGCGGGCTCCACTGCCGCTGCACGCATCGGTAAGGGTGCGATCTTCCTGCGCCAGGATGTCACCAGCGAGCAGGGCTGGAAGGATGTTATGGCCGAGATCGATCGTCGTTTCGGTCGTCTCGACATTCTCGTGAACAACGCTGGCATCGTTCACACCGCGACGGTGGAGGAAACCACGCTTGACGATTTCCGCCGCGTCAACGCCATCATGTCAGAAGGCGTTTTCCTCGGCTGCAAATACGCTATCCCGCTGATGAACAAGGTTGATGGCGGATCGATCGTCAATGTCTCCTCGCTCGCGGCCCTTCAAGGTTTTGCCAAGGTCTTTGCATATGCAGCCGCCAAGGGCGCTGTCCGCTCGATGACCAAGGCTGTCGCCATCCATTGTCAGGACCAGGGCTACAAGATCCGCTGCAACTCGATCCATCCAGGCCTAATTGAAAC
>CANJOG010000063.1 GCA_947475475.1 Acetobacteraceae bacterium | reverse complement strand
GCCACGCCTTCTGGCCCCACCGCAATGACGAACACCGGCCTGCCGAAGGTCAAATACCGCAGAGTTTGGACGTACCGTCACCGCGAACCACACAAATGGTCAGCCAGATACAGAAGCTATCCGACCACAAGTGATGAATTTCCGCAGCCTGTTAAAGGGGTCGAGCTCCAGCGCCTGGCGCTGGAAATCGAGCGCGGTGGCGTGATCCCAGTTCGCTTCCGCACCGCGCGTGGACAGCACACGGCTTTTTTCATTGGGGGCATGCGCGGGCGCGTTGTCGAGCAGCCAGGCGACACGCTCGGGATTGCCAACCAGCCGCTCGCAGCGGACCGCTTCGAACCAGAAACCGAAATGACGCAGCATTTCCGGTGGCGCGTCTTCGATGATGCGCTGCGCCCCGTAATAATCGCCCACCAGCCGGCGCAGTTCGGCACGCCGTGCGATGAGGTCGGGCGTGGCGCTGGGGCCCGCTGCGGCCCTTGCCAGCATGGCTTCGGCCTCGTCCGTGCGCCCGGCCAGGACCAGCGCCTGGCTCAGAGCGATCACCCCGCGCGGATTGCCTGGGGCTGAGGCGATGGCGCGCTGGAAAAAGCCGATCGCGCCCTCGAGATCGAAGGCCATCTGGGCGACTTCGCCAAGCCTGATCAGGGCCGAGACATCCTCGGGCGCAAGTGCCAAGGCGCGGTTCAACAAGTCCCGGGCATCATCGATCCGGCCAAGCCCGATCGCTTCCGCGCCGGCTTCAACCATCGGGTTCGCATTGCCGGGCGCCAGCTCGATGGCGCGCAGGTAGCAGGCGAAGGCCTCCGCCCGGTCGCCTTGCATGCGGCGGATGCGGCCAAGCTGCACCCAGGCATCCGCGCTTCCAGCAGCGCCTGATGGCAGGCCGGCGAGCACGCTCTCCACCGTCTCGACCGCGCGGGAGTATTCGCCGGCATCGCGGTATTCCTCAGCCAGCGCCAAGGCGGGCCGGATTTCGCCCGGATGCGCCGTGGCGGCGCGGGAGAAGGCGTCCAACGCACCGGCGCGCTCGCCCAGGCGGCGCATGGACAATCCAAGGCCCATCAGCCCTTCGAGATCGTCCGGTGCCGAGTCCAGCAGAGCGCGCGAGGCCTCGGCGGCTTCCGCGTTGCGGCCCAGATCGCGCAGCGCATCGGCGATGGCGGCGCGGATACGCGGGTTCTGCGGATCGCGGGCCGCCGCCTGTTCGAAGAAGCCCAGGGCAGCGGCATAATCGGCGCGGCGGCGCGCACCTTGGGCCATGCCGAGCCAGGCATCGATCGTGTCCGGCTCCGCGGCCAGCACGTCCTGGCAGAGCGCGTCGGCCTGGTCGATCTGGCCGAGCATCCGGTGCTGGTCCGCCAGCGTCAGTTTCAGCCGCTGGTTGCCCGGCGCCAGGCTCACCGCGCGGGTGAAATGGGTGAGCGCGTCGGCCTGCGCGCCACGGCGGCGCAGCGTGTGGGCGAGGCCGAGATGGACGTCGAGACTGTCCGGCGCCCGGGCCAGGGCGTCGCGCAGACGCGCTTCCGCGGCCTCGGTCTGGCCATAGACGAGCAATTCCTCGGCGGAAGCCACCAGCAGGCGCAGATCACCCGGACGATGCGATAGCGCCACCTCAAAGGCAGCAATCGCATCCGCGTGCCGCTGCTGCGCGCGGGCGGAATAGGCGAGGTTGGTCCAGGTTTCGGCATTATTGGGATCGATCAGAAGCGCCTTGCGGCAGGCTTCCTCGGATTGCCCGATCAGGCCCAGGGAGCGCAGCGCCTCGGCCAGCGAGAGCAGCGGCTTGATGGCGTCCGGATGCGCATCATGCGCCGCCTGGAAGGCCGCGGCCGCGGCGGCATAATTGGCGGCGAAACGGTGGCAATGGCCAATGCCCATCAGCGCATCGAGATGGCCCGGCTGCAGCGCCAGGATGGCACGGCATTCAGCCTCGGAGTCAGCCAGTTGGCCGGCCAGGCGCAGTTCGTCGGCGCGGGTCAGCCGCAGCCAGATATTCGCCGGCTCGATCGCGGATGCGGCGCGATAGGTCTCGGCCGCCTCTGTGTGCCGGCCGATCCGCCGCAGACAATCCGCGAGGCCGACAAGGGCGGCGAAATTATTGGGCTCAGCGGCGAGCACGGCACGAAACAGCGATGAACCGGACTGAAATGCGCCAACCGCGCGCGCACGCTCGGCCCCGGCGAGAAGGAGTGCCGGATTTTCCGGCCGGCTTTCAGGGGCGAGGGAGGTATCGGGAATGGGCAAGGCCGATCAGTGAAGGTGCCCCATCGGTACGGAGGCCGGGTGCGTCCGTCAATGTGCCGAATTAAGCCGTCCTGGGTAGGAACCATGATATTTCGGGGTTTTTTGTGTTCGCGCGGCGGGTATGCCGGCCCCGATTTGCCTCTACGGCCCTGCCGCTCGTAAACCGCGCGCATGAGCCTGCTGATCATCGACCGACTCTCCATCCGCCTCGGCGGACGCCTGCTGCTGGACAACGCCTCGCTCTCCATCGAGCCGGGGCGGCGCATCGGGCTGGTCGGACGCAATGGGGCGGGCAAGTCCACGCTGTTGCGCGCCATTTCCGGCGGGCTTGGCACTGATGGCGGGGAGATCCGCCTGTCCTCGCGCGCCCGGCTCGGCCAGGTGGCGCAGGAGGCGCCGGCGGGGCAGGAAAACCTGCTGGACTGTGTGCTGCAGGGCGACACCGAACGTCTGGCACTGCTGCATGAGGCCGAACATGCCGAGCCGATGCGCGTGGCGGAAATCCACGAGCGGCTGCGCGCCATCGGCGCCGATGCGGCGCCTGCCCGCGCGGCGGCGATCCTGGCGGGGCTGGGCTTCGACGAGGCGGCGCAGGCGCGGCCGGTTGGCTCCTATTCGGGCGGCTGGCGGATGCGCGTGGCGCTGGCCACCGCGCTATTTGCCCAGCCCGATCTGCTGCTGCTCGATGAGCCGACCAACCATCTCGATCTCGAAGCCACGATCTGGCTGGAGACCTGGCTGGCGCGCTTCCCCGGCGCCGTGCTGATCGTCAGCCATGATCGCGGCATGCTGGACCGCGCGGTGGAATCGATCGCGCATCTCGATGGCGGCAAGCTGACGCTCTATCCGGGCGGCTACTCTGAATTCGAGCGCATCCGCACCGAACGCGCCTCGCAGCAGAACAAGGCGGCCGAGCGCGTGGCGGTGGAGCGGGCGCGCATCCAGAGTTTCGTGGACCGCTTCCGCGCCAAGGCGACCAAGGCCCGCCAGGCCCAGGCGCGGATCAAGGCGCTGGCGAAATTGCCGGTGATCGAGAATGTGGTGGAGGATTCGCCGACTCGCTTCTCCTTCCCCGAACCGATGCGCCTGGCGCCGCCGATCCTGACGCTGGAGCGCGTCTCGGTCGGCTATGGCGGCAAGCCGGTACTGAGCGGATTGTCGCTTTCGCTGGATACCGAGGATCGCATTGCGCTGCTGGGCGCCAATGGAAATGGCAAATCGACCTTCGCCAAGCTGATTGCCGGACGGCTCGATCCACTATCAGGCGAGGTGCGGCGGCCGGGCAAATTGAGTGTCGGCTATTTCGCGCAGCATCAGGCCGAAGAACTGGTGATGAGCGAGACGCCGATCGATCACATGCAGCGCGCTCTGCCGCGTGCAACACCGGTGCAGGTGCGTGCGCAATTGGCGCGGTTCGGGCTCGATGCGGACCGCGCCGAGAACAAGGTGGAGAAGCTGTCGGGCGGCGAGAAGGCGCGGCTGCTGCTGGCGCTGGCCACGCGCGATGCGCCGCAATTGCTGATTCTCGATGAGCCCACCAATCATCTTGACATCGATGCCCGCGAGGCGCTGGTCAAGGCGCTGGCGGAATTCCAGGGCGCGGTGCTGCTGATCACCCATGATCCGCATCTGGTGGAATTGGTGGCGGACCGGCTCTGGATTGTCGGCGACGGCACGGTGCGCAATTTCGACGGCGATATGGACGAATACCGCACGCTGATCGCCGAACGGTCTCGGCCTGCGGGTGCCGCGCAATCCGGCGCGAGCAAGCGCGACGAACGCCGCGAACGCGCCGAGGCACGCCAGGCACTGGCGCCAGTGCGCAAGAAAGCGCAGACGGTGGAAGCAAAGATCGCCAAGCTGACTGCCGAGCGTGCGGTGATCGAGACGAAGCTGGCTGATCCGAAGATGTATGCGGCGGGCAAGGCAGCCGAGGTCACGGCGGCAAATACGCGGCTCGCGGCAATTGCGCGCGAGGTCGAGACGCTGGAGATGGAGTGGCTGGAGCTGGCCGAGCAGCTTGAGGCGGCGAACTAGCCCTTGCCGTTAAGCGGCGGCGCGTTTGCTCTGCTTTGCCGACAGCGCCACCACCTGACCGACCAAAACCAATGTGGGGCCAGTGAAGCCAGCGGCGGCAAGCGCCTCGGGTAAATCCGCCAGCGTGGCAAAGCAGCTTCGCTCATTGGCGCGCGTCGCATTTTCGATGGCGACGGCGGGCGTCGATCCCGGCAGGCCGGAATGCATCAGCTTTGCGGTCACCAGGCTGAGCGTACGATTGGCCATGTAGATGGCGACCGTGCCTTCGGGGGAGGCCAGCATGCGCCAGTCCAGTTCCGGCATCTCGCCATTGCTGCCATGGCCGGTCACGAAATGCAGCGAGCGGGCGATGTCGCGATGGGTGAGCGGAATGCCGAGCCGGGCCGCCACCGCGCAGGCGGCGGTGATGCCGGGGATCACTTCCACCGCGAAGCCGGCCTCGCGCAGGCAATCGAGCTCCTCGCCGCCGCGGCCAAACACAAACGGATCGCCGCCCTTCAGACGCACAACGCGCGCGCCGCGGCGTGCATGGGAGAGGATGAGCTTGTTGATGGCATCCTGACTCATGGAGTGGCGGCCGCAGCGTTTGCCGACATCGATGCGGCGCGCATGGGTGGGGGCGAGATCGATAATGGCGGAATCGACGAGCCGGTCATGCAGCACGACATCGGCGGCGCGCAGGACGTCGAGTGCGCGCAGCGTGAGCAGACCGGGATCGCCGGGGCCGGCGCCGACGAGGAAGACACGGGTACCGTCATCGGGATCCGTGCGCCTTTCAGCCTGGGCGAAAAGCACGCCGCGTCGGCGGGCTGCTTCGGCCACGCCATCATTGTCGTCGCCGACCAGCACACAGAGTGCAATGCCGGCGAGGTCGGTGCCACGAAAATGCCTCGTGGCAAGGGCAACTTTGGCGGCACGGGCGAGATCGTTCAGCGCCGGGCCGGGTGTGGTGGCAACAACGGAAACCAGCGCGCCTTCGGCCAGCAGCGTGCAGGCCTGGGCGGCGCCTTCCATGCCGCCGCCGACGATTAGCACGCGCTGGCCGTCCAGCGAGAGGCGGAAGGGATATGGGGATGCACTTGCCATCGCGCCGCCCACGGTCTTGGCGTTAGGCAGTCTGGAGCTGAACATCGCGCAGGATTTCCTGAAGTTCGGGAATGCAGGAGCCGCAATTCGTGCCGGCGCGCAGCGCCGCCCCGATGGACGCAACGCTGGTCAGATTTTGCGCGGCGATGGCCGCGCGGATGCGCTTTTCGCCGACGCGGTAGCAGGAGCAGATGCGCCGCCCATCATCATCTTCTGAGGCACGCGGCTTGGCGGCGAGCAGGGAAGGGCGGTCGGCATCGGCGATTCGGGTGCCGAGTTGTGCGGCCAGCGACGTGGCATCCGGCAGGGCGGCTTCGGTTTCTGCCAGGAACAGCAGAGCCTCGAGCCGCCCCTCCAGCAGCACGGCCACACGCAGCACCTGGCGCCGCGCATCGTGCATTTCCAGCAACTCAGCACCTTCTGGCGGGGCGAGCAGGGCGGTGGCGAAGGCGGCGAGGTCTTCCTCGCCTGGAAATCCGGTCGTGGCGGCAAGCTTGTAGAGCTGGCCTTGCTCGATAGGAATACGGTTCCAATTGCAGACACGTGGCAGGGCGCCGCCGCCGCGGCGGAGCAGGATGCCGAAAAATGCAGGCGTGACTTTCTCCAGCCGCGCCGGCGTGGCTTTCAGTTCGGGCTGGCCAGAATGCGGATCGGTGCGGTTGGTGACCAGCGCGTCAATCGGGCCGGCGCTGCTGAAATCATCAGTCCAGTGCATCGGCACATGGATTTCACCATCGCGCTGGCCGGCCCGGATATCGACGCGCAGCATGGTACTGCCATATTCGGTCTCGACGCGGGCAAAGCCGCCATCGGTGAGACCGCGCCGCGCCGCATCAGCGGGAGAGACGGCGAGCAACGGTTCCGGCGTATGCTCCATCAGCATGGGGGCGATTCCGGTGCGCGTCATGGTGTGCCATTGGTCGCGCAGACGGGCGGTATTGAGCAGGAAATCGAAACCCTGGCGCGTGGGTGCGCCGAGATAGGGAGTGGGCACGAAGTGCGCGCGGCGATCCGGTGTGGAAAATCCGCCCTGGGCGAAAAGACGGCCACCTGCCGGCTTGCCCTTGGCTGCGGGCCATTGCACCGGGCGCAGATCGTCATAGGCAGCATCGTCAAGATCGGTGAGCGCACCGAGATCGAAGAGACGGGCACCATCATTCTCGAATGTGGAGAGGGCAGCATGTTCGCGGAACACGGCGGCGGCATTCTTCCAGGCGAAGTCCTCGCTCCAGCCCATGCGGCGCGCCACATCGGCAAACATCCACCAATCGGCGCGTGCCTCGCCGGGAGCTGCGCGGAAACGTCGCTGGCGCGTGATGCGACGTTCGGAATTGGTGACCGTGCCGTCCTTTTCCCCCCAGGATTCGGCGGGAAGAATCACATCGGCATGGCGCGTCGTATCGGTGTGCCAGCAGTCGGAAACAACAACGAACGGGCAGGCATCCAGCGCCTCGCGCACGCGCCCGGCGCGTGGCATGGAAGCGGCGGGGTTAGTGCAGGCGATCCACAACGCTTTGATACGGCCATCGTGAACGGCCTCGAACAGATCGACAGCCTTCAGGCCGGGGGAGGTGGCGAGACTCGGCGCGTGCCAGAATCGTGTGACACGGTCGAGATCATCCGGATTATCAAAGCGCATATGCGCGGCGAGCTGATTGGCCAGGCCCCCGACTTCGCGCCCGCCCATGGCGTTGGGCTGGCCGGTGAAGGAGAACGGCCCGGTGCCAGGCCGGCCGATACGGCCGGTGGCGAGGTGGCAGTTGATGATGGCATTGACCTTGTCAGTGCCGGCCGAGGACTGGTTCACACCCTGCGAATAGACCGTCACCGTGCGGTCCGTGCTGGCGAAAAGATCGTAGAACCGGGCGACATCATTGGGATCAAGCCCGCATCCGGCGGCAACCGCGGCGATGCCAGGCGCATCGCGCCGCGCGGCGCTGAGGGCGGCTTCCAGCCCTGTGGCGAATTTGCCGGTCCAGCCGCGATCGAGCGCGCCAGTGGTGGCCAGATGGGTGAGCAGCCCGTTGAACAGCAGCACATCGGTGCCGGCGGCGAGCGGCAGATGCAGATCGGCGTCCTCAGCCGTCGCGGTGCGGCGCGGATCGATGACGACAAGTTGCGTATTCCGCTTGCCACGCGCGGCGGCGAGGCGCTGGAACAGCACCGGATGGCACCAGGCCGTATTGCTGCCGACTAGCACAATGAGATCGGCCTGTTCGAGATCTTCATAGGTGCAGGGAACAACATCTTCGCCAAAGGCACGCACATGCCCGGCGACAGAGGAGGCCATGCAGAGGCGGGAGTTGGTGTCGATATTGCCGCTGCCGATGAAGCCTTTCATCAGCTTGTTGGCGACGTAGTAGTCCTCGGTGAGGAACTGGCCGGAGACATAGAAGGCGACGCTGTCCGGCCCGTGTTCGGCAATGGTCTGGCGGAAGCGGTCGGCGACCAGGTCGAGAGCAGTGTCCCAGGTGGCCGGAGCGCCGTCGATCAGCGGTGTTGTCAGGCGTGCGGAATCATCGATGGTGGCGGCAAGATTGGCGCCCTTCACGCAAAGCTTGCCGAAATTCGCCGGATGCGTGCGGTCTCCCTCAATGGTCACCGTGGCGCCGCTGGTGCGTGCCACTACGCCGCAGCCCACCCCGCAATATGGGCAGGTTGTGCGCGTTTCACTCATGAATCGGTGCCGATGCCGAGCTGGATGCGATCACCCTCGATGCGTACTGGAATGCTACGCGTGCAGCCTTCGTCGGGCGCCAGTGCCTTGCCATCCTCCAGGCCGATAACCCAGGAATGCAAAGGACAGGTCACGGATGTTCCATGCACGATGCCCTGCGACAGCTTGCCCTGCTTATGCGGGCAGCGATCATCCAGCGCGAAAATATGGTCGTCAGTGGTGCGAAAGACTGCGATATCGCCGGCAGGCGCGGTCACCACCCGGGCGCCGAGGCGGGGAATATCGCTGATCGCGCCGACATCAATCCAGATCG
>CANJOG010000062.1 GCA_947475475.1 Acetobacteraceae bacterium | reverse complement strand
TTCCGCTTCAAGAACAGCACCTCAAAACCCAAAACCCGAAAGGAAAAATCCTCAGCAACTTGACCCGTCCCACGCAACGCGGGACATATCTTCAACCCGGGTCAATTCTCGATGAAAATCCCGGGTCAGATCTCAGTGGAAATCAACAGGCTGGGCAAGGCCGGCATGATCCGGAGTGAAAAGAGCAGCGGCGAGACCAGGTGGACGATCAGGGTCCGCATTCCGGGGCATGATCGCATGCGCCTTATCGTCACCGATGCCGTGGCCCTCCAGGCCGGGGAAGACAAATAGCGCCTGCGGTTCCGGGGGCGGCGGCGCGGCGCGGAGGGGTTTCCTTTCGCGCCGTTTTTGCGTCTGGCTTGGTGGAGCGGAAGAAGCTGGCAGGACAGGCCCTGAGCATTGCTGGCGGCTGAAATCTGGCTTCCCCGGCCGGCCAACCCGAAAAGTTTTTCTATCTAAAGTTGTTGCGCATCGGGACCGGAGGACCGGACCAGTTCCGGCCTCTTGCTTTCTCCGGTCCCACAAGATTGCTTAATATATCAGCAAACTTTTCTACTGGGACCGGAGGACCGGTGGGACCGGACAAAAACGAGAGAAGGGAAGGAGATAGGGGGCGAATTCCGTCTAAGTGGCTGATTTAGCGGATAATCCAATGGTGACGCAGTGTGCCAAATTGCAGCGCTCAGCCTGGAAGCCAGACAGGTATCTAATGGGGAAAGCCACCCCTGGTTGTGGGTCAAATGCGTGAATTTGAAATGGCCTGCATTGGCAGGGAGGGCGCGCCAACACCTCCCTTTCCAGAACCGGCGACCGGAAGCCCTTCGCAGCAGGTGTAACCAGCGGTGAGGCCGGAGTTGGTGGCACTGGCGCAGGACGCCAAGGCAGGGAGCGCAGCATATGCGCCGCCGCGCCGAGCAAAACCATAAAATATTGCCGGTATATTCCAGGGAGTCCGCAAAGGGTCCGCAGGCCCCGCGAGAGGCGATAAGGAGTCCGCGCGATTTCCGAAGTTTGCTGATGGGAGCTGGTGCCGACACCCAGGATTGAACTGGGGACCTACTGATTACGAATCAGTTGCTCTACCGCTGAGCTATGTCGGCGCCGGCGGGGCGTGTCGAGACACGTCCGCAGGAAGGCGGGCGGGGATATAGCTTGCCCGCAGCCTCGTCGCAACCATTGCCGCGCAGCTCCGTCATGTCGCGGCAGTTGCGGCGCGGCCAGCCATCCGGGCATTCAGGGACAGGCCTCGCAGGATCCGCCATGCCACCCGACCAAACCGAACCCGCACTCGCCACCCCGGCCAGCTTCGGAGCCCGGCTGGCTGCCTTTGCCCGCTCGGGCCTGTGGCTCATGGCAGCCTTTGGTTTCGCCTCCGGCCTGCCTCTGCCGCTCTCCGGCTTCACGCTCCGGCAATGGATGAGCGAGGGCGGCTCCTCGCGTGAAGTGATCGGGCTGACCGCAAGCATTGGCCTAGCCTATACGCTGAAATTCCTCTGGGCACCGGTGTTCGACCACACCCCCGCCCCGTTCGGCCTCTCCCGCCTCGGCCGCCGTCGCGGCTGGCTGCTGACGATCCAGCCCTGCCTGACCGCCGCCTGCGTCATGCTGGCCCTGTCCGACCCGTCACGCGGCCCAGTCGCCGCAGTCACCGCCGCAGCCCTGGTGGCCTTCCTTTCCGCCAGCCAGGACATCGCCGTCGATGCCTGGCGTATCGAGAGCTTCCCCGAGGAACTTCAGGGCGCCGCCCTTGCGGCCTATGTATGGGGCTACCGCGCGGCCATGCTGGTTGCCGGCTCCGCCGCGATCGGCATGGCCGGCCCCCTCGGCTGGCACGGATCGCTGCTGGTTATCGCCGGCATCTCCGCCCTCGGCATGGTGACGACGCTCTGCGCCGGCGAACCCGCCCTGCGCCGCGCCCCGCAGGCCATCAAGGGCTTCACGGCACGGCTGAAAGTCGCCGTGGTCGAGCCCTTCCGCGACTTCCTCTCCCGCCCCAGCGCCTGGACAGTGCTGGCCTTCATCATGCTCTTCAAGCTCGGCGAGGCCATGGCCGGCACCATGGCCGCCCCCTTCTACCGCGCCATGGGCTTCGACCGCGCGACCATCGCGCTCGCCACCAGCTTCCCCAACCTGGCCTGCAGCCTCGCCGGCGCCGCCGCCGGCGGGCTGCTGGTGGCCAAGCTCGGCACTGGCCGCGCCCTGGTGTTGACCGGCTTCGTCCAGATGGCCTCGATGTTCCTCTATTTCGCCCTGGCCTGGTCACAGGGCGACCCGACCATCCTATTCACCAAGATCATGCTCGAGGCCTTCGCCGAATCGATGGCCGATGCCGCCTTCATGACCTTCCTCTCCGCCATGTGCGCGCGCGGCCATACGGCGACGCAATACGCCCTGCTTTCCTCGCTAGCTGCCGTGGCCCTGCGCACGGTAGGCGGCTTATCGGGCTTCCTCGCCACAGCTCTGGGCTGGGAAGGTTTCTACGGCCTCACCATCTTCGCCGCCCTGCCGGCCATGCTGATCATGCTTTACCTGCTGCGCCGCTACCCCGGCACCGGCCACCCGGAACTGGCCCCTACTCCGCCCGCCCCAGATCGAGCCTGAGCTGCCGCACCGTGCCGAACCCGGCGCGGTGATGCGGACACGCCCCATGCGCGACCAGCGCGGCACGATGGTCGACCGTAGCATAGCCGGCATTCCGCTCCCAGCCATAGGCCGGATACCGCCTCGCTAGGCGCTCCATCGCCCGGTCACGCACCACCTTGGCGATGATGGATGCAGCTGCAATCGACAGCGACTTGCCATCCCCCTCAACCACGCAGAGCGTGTCGCACCCCAGCCGCGGATTCTGATTACCGTCCACCAGCGCATGATCGGGCGCCCGCGCCAGACGCGCCACAGCCCGCCGCATCGCCAGCAACGACGCCTGCAGGATATTCAGCCTTAGGATTTCCCCAACCGACGCCGCCCCTACGCCTACAAGCACCCCCGGACATTCACGCAGCGCCGCAAAAGCCGCCTCTCGATGCGCCGCGCTGAGCTTCTTAGAGTCGTCCAGCAACGCCGCAAGTTCCGCCGACACCGGCCCATACTTCTTCGGCGCCCGGCTTCCTGGCAGGGGCAGGAAAATCACCGCCCCCGCCACCACCGGCCCGGCGAGCGGCCCACGCCCAGCCTCATCCACCCCGGCAATCAGGGCGTCGGGCGAACGCACGAGAAATTCAGCTTCAAGCCGGTAATCGGGCATGCCGCCGCATAGACCAGACCGCCCCGAGTCTCTAACCCCGCAATCTCAAAACAGGCTGAGCTGCCCTTCCCGCTCCGCCTTCACCCCTGGCACCGCGAACTGGCTAAGATCGAGCGGCGGCTCATTGCGCCCCTTCAGCCCCCATTGCCGCGCCGCCCGATCAAACCGCCGCGCCAGCAGATCGGCATAGACGCCTGTGCCCGACATGCGCTTGCCAAATTCCGGCTCGTTCAACTGCCCACCACGCGTCTCGCGCACGAGGTTCAGCACATGCCGCGCCCGGTCCGGAAAATGCTCCACCAGCCAGGCCTCGAACATCTGTCGCAACTCATGCGGCAGGCGCAGCAGCACATAACCGGCCTGGCGCGCCCCAGCCCGCGCGGCAGCCTCCAGAATCCGCTCCATCTCCGCGTCATTCAGCCCATGGATCATCGGCGCCGCCATCACCCCCACCGGCACGCCAGCAGCACTAAGCGCCCGAATGGCCGACAACCGCCGCTCCGGAGTCGCCGCCCGCGGCTCCATCCGGCGCGCCAGCACCGGATCCAGCGTGGTGACAGAGAGAAACACCCGCACCAGCCCGCGCTTTGCCAACCGAGTCAGAATATCGAGATCCCGCACCACTCCAGCCGACTTGGTGACGATGCTGACCGGATGGCCAAACGCCTCCATCACCTCCAGCACCGAGCGGCTCAGCTTCAGCGTCCGCTCCACCGGCTGATAGGGATCTGTGTTCGACCCCAGCGCGATCGGCTGCGGCACATAACCAGGCTTGGCCAGTTCGCGCGCCAGCAAGGCGGCAATATCCGGCTTGAAGACAATCTTGGTCTCAAAATCGAGCCCCGCCGAATAGCCAAGATAGGAATGGCTCGGTCGCGCATAACAGTAGATGCAGCCGTGCTCGCATCCACGATACGTATTCACCGAGCGATCAAACCCGATATCCGGGCTGGTATTATAGGCCAGCGCCGTCCGGCTGGAATCGCGCACCAGCGTGGTCGGCAGCGGCGGCAGATCGGCCAGATCGATCGCGGCGGTTCCCCAGCCATCGTCGAAGGGTGTTGCTTCCTGCTTCTCAAACCGATTGGGCGGATTATCAATCGCCCCGCGCCCTTTGCGGGCAATGCGCGGCAGGCCGGGAGTAGCGCCCGTATCAAACGCCTCGTCCCGCGCCATATCGGCCAGGCCGTCGTGATCAGGCTCGATAACACGTTCCTCTTGGGGCCATTCCTGCCAGCCGCGCGCAGTCAGCGGGATCGGCGGAATGCCAAGCGAGGATCGGGTCGGGGTCGGTGCCGCGAGGCGCATGGCGTTCTCCATACGTTCTAGAGGCACCATAGCAATCCCGGTCGGGGAGTCAAGAACATAAACGGAACACTGCGAGAAATCTGGCGTTCCGCCGCATCAAGCTTCAGCCGCCGTAGAAAACATTCTCCCCGAGATCCTTCATCTCCAGGATCGCCGCATCAGGCCGGCCTTCCGGTGTCGTGTGCAGATGCGCCTGCGTCACCTCGCCGACAATGACGTGGTGATCGCCCATCTCCACGATCGACTTCACATCGCATTCGACAGCGCCAATCGCCGCGTCGAGCAGCGGCGCGCCATTGGCGCCCCACTTGAAGCTCTGGCCAGACAATTTGCCGTCCACGAGTTGCGCCGGCTTGAAGAAAGTGAAGGCTAGGCCTTTGGACTCCTTGCCCAGCATGTTCAGTGCGAACTTGCCGGACTTCTTCACCGTCGCATAGGTGCCGGAATCCGCCTTCACGCCCACCACCACAAGCGGCGGCGCAAAAGCGGTCTGCGTCACCCAGTTCACCGTCGCGGCGGAAATTCCGCCCTCGGAGTCATCAGCGGTCAGAATGTAGATTCCATAAGGGATCATGCGCAGCACAATCTTCTTGGCGTCGGCGTTCACGGGGCATTCCTTTCGTGACTTCAAAGCACAAGGGCGCGCGACATTCCTGCCGCGCGCCCCATCAATCCGGATCGGCTCAGGACTTCCCGGCGACCAGCGAGCACAGGCTGTCCTTCAGCGGTATCGCACCCTGTTCCGCCGGCAATGTGCTGATCAGCTTGTAATAATCCCAATCATACTTGGACTCGCCCGGCGCCTTCACCTCGAAGAGATACATCGGGTGCAGCCCGCGCCCATCCGCACGAACCACGCCTTTGCCGAAGGCGATATCATCCGTCGGCATTTCCTTCATCTTGGCAACCACCGCGGCTCCATCGGCCGTCTTGCCGCCCAGCGCCTGGACCGCCTTCAGATAATGCAGCGTCGCGGCGTAATCGCCGGTCTGGTATTCGCTCGGATAATTCCCGCGCGGATGCCGCACCTTGAAGCGGTTGGAGAAAGCCCGCGTATTATCGTTGAAGTCCCAATAGAATGCGGTCGCGGCATACAATCCCTGCGCCGTCTCCAGCCCCATCGCCTTCACGTTATTGACCGTGAGATTGAAGGTGCCGATTTTCATCTTGCTCGTCAGACCAAACTCCTTGGCCTGCCGCACGGAGCGGTTGAGATCCTCGGAAAGCTGCACAAGACCAAGAACATTCGCATTCGTGCCGGAAGCCGCGAGAATATACGACGAAAAATCCGCTGTATTGAACGGCGTCTTCACCGATCCAACCGACCGGCCGCCAACGCTTTCAAGCTGCTTCGTTGCCGTGGCCTCCATATCGATGCCAAAGCCGAAATTCAGCGTGATGAAATACCACTCCTTGCCGAACCGGCTGCTCATCGGCACGGTCACCGCCGCCGCCATGGCGTAGGTGTCCATCACGAACTGCACGACATTGGGCGAGCAGGATTTACCAGTGATTTCAGTCGAAACCGCCGCCGTCGACATCGCCACGCGGTTCGAATCCGTCGCCAGTTTATTGACCGCCAACGCCGGCGCCGAGCCGGAAATATCCGCCAGCATATCCACGCCTTCCTCGATCCACTTGCGCGCGATCAAGGCCGCCACATCCGGCTTGTTCTGGTGATCGGCAAACAGCACTTCAACCGGACGCCCGCCAACCTGGCCCTTGAAATCCTCCACCGCCATCTTCACGGCTTCGACCGCACCGACGCCATTCACATCCGAATTCTGGCCCGACAGATCAGTGATCACACCAATCCGGATCGGCCCGGTATCGCCGGCCAACGCCGCGCCCACATAGCCAAGCCCCAGCAACGATACCGCCGATAACAACAGACTTCTCATGTCAGCCTCCTCGCGGGCGGCCACTGCCGCCCATTGGTTGCGTTTCCCCCAAGGGCGCTTGGCGCGTGATGACCGCAGGTGGAATCACCAGAGGTCTGAATCACCCGCTCAAACCAAGGACTCGTGCGGAATGGGTGCGCGTAAGCAAACTCACCCCGCACAAGCGCGCCCTGATTTTCTCAGGCCGGCTCGTTGAAGTTGAGCTCGGTTCCTTCGTAGATGCCATCGACCGGCGAGCTGACCTTCACCAGGCCCCACGCCTTGGAGTAGTCCACATTCGCCGCCGAATGATCCTTCGCATTCCAGCGTGGATTGCCGAGGATGAGCGAATACCCCGCCTCGAAATCCGTCGCCGTCGCAGTCTCTTCCAGCACCGCTTTCACCGCATCCGGGCCAAAGCCGCCCTTGGTCTTCTGGGCCTTCTCATAGGCATACTTGACCATGAAGAAGATATCGCGGGCGATACCGGAGAAGCCGATATTCTGGATCGGCCCGGTCGCCTTGATGGAGTTGATGAATTCCTGCAGCTCCGGACGAATCGGCCCGGTGCGCACGGCGGAGCGATAGTTCACGCAGTAGAACTGATCGGCCACCGCCGCAGGCACCTGCTCCTTCAGATCGCCCGAGAGCATCGCGGGCTCGCCTACAACCTTGGCCTTCCAGCCCAGTGTCTGCATTGCCGACATCACCACCGGAATGCCTTCGCGCGTGGCCGAATCAAACGCAATGATATCCGCTCCGGCATCGCGCATCGCCTGCACAAGCGCGTTCAGATCCTTCGCATCCACCGCATAAGTGCGATAGCCCACCGATTCCATGCCCCATTTCGGCAAATCGGTCACAAGCTGCTGCCCCGTCGCCACCGTCGCCGGATTGGTCGAGACCAGCACACCAACTTTCTTACCACCCAGCTGCTTCATCGCTGCCGCCATCGCCGGCACACGCTTGGTCGCCAGATCGCCAAGCTGGAAGCTATAGGGAAATTCAGCAACATTGCCCACGCGCGGTGTCGCCGAATTGGTAATCGTGATCACCTTGCGCTCGGTCGCCCAGGGCAACACGGCCAGTGTGTTCGGCGACGGCAATTCCGGATACAGGAAATCCGCCTTCTGCTCTTCCACCAATTCCTGCGCCGCGAGCAGCGAACGCTGCGGATTGCCGGCGCTGTCGCGGATCACCAGTTCGACCCTGCGGCCAAGAATGCCGCCCTTGGCATTCAGCTCGGCCACGCCAACGCGCTGCCCAACTTCGAAATTCTTGCCGAGCCCGGCATAGACACCGGTCAGCGGCAGCACCGAACCAATAATGAACGGCTTGCCCTGCGCGCGGCCAACCCGCGGCAGCACCGAAGCCCCAGCCAGCGCCGCGGCGCCACCAATCAGTCTACGACGTGTTGTCATCGCGCTTTCCCTCTCTTGTTGACCGCCCATTCCGTGCGGTGCCGTGATTTGTCTCAATCTCATTGGCCCGACTATCGCGCGGCCTGCCCCTCTCCGGCAAGCGTCGCCCCATGGTCAGCCGCCGCCGCCGCATCGCCGGCGCGGATCACGTTCTCCACGCTACCCTCCGCGACTACCCTTCCCAATTCGAGCAAATACGCATTCGCCGCCAGCCCGATCAGCCAGGCCGGCTGCTGCTCCACCACAAGAATCGCCACGCCGCTGCCCGCCAACTGCCCGATCGTGCGAAAAAGTTCGGCGGACACGACAGGAGAAAGCCCCGCCGAAGGTTCATCCAGCAACATCACGCGCGGCGCGCCGATAAACCCGGTCGCCAAGGCCAGCGCCTGCCGCTGCCCGCCGCTCAGCAGCGCCACACGCCGCGCTTTCAGCGGTTCCAATATCGGAAACCAGCGCCAGATCGCCGCGATGTCATGCACCGCGCCGCTGCGCGCCCCCTCCGCCCGCACCCGGCCAAGCCGCTGGCCGAGTTCGAGACATTCCAGCA
>CANJOG010000061.1 GCA_947475475.1 Acetobacteraceae bacterium | reverse complement strand
GGTCGAACCGCCATGATGTGTCGCCAATGCGTCGTTGGGTAGCGGGGCGTCGAGGACGGCGGACCGCCGTGCGGGCCGCGAAGCCGGACAGAACCCCGGCGACCGCACGAGCTGGCGCGGCCTGACCGGGGCAAGGCCCGAGCTTACTTCGTCACCTTCTTCTTGCCGGCAATTGCAACTGCCTTGCCCTTGCGGGTACGGGCGTTGGTGTGTGTGCGCTGCCCGCGGACCGGCAGGCCGCGGCGATGACGCAGGCCGCGATAGCAGCCGAGATCCATGAGGCGCTTGATGTTCATCGCGACTTCACGACGAAGGTCACCCTCGACGCGGTAATCACGATCGATCATCTCGCGAATGCGCAGCACCTCGTCATCCGTGAGCTGGTTCACCCGACGCTCCTCGGGAATCCCGAGCTTCGTGCAGATGTCCTGCGCCTTGGCCGGACCGATGCCAAAGATATAACGGAGGCTGATATGAACCCGCTTGTTGGTCGGGATATTTACGCCGGCAATACGAGCCACGCCTCTTCACTCCTGGTCGGCCCACCGCCGCGCGCGCGGAAGCGGGAGTTGTCGTTCCCCGAAGGGTGGAATTCCGGGCGCCCCGCCTGTCTCGACAGGGCATCCCAAACACAATTTTCGGCGAAACCGCGAGGGTTCGCCGAGGGCGCGCACTATAGCGGCCGACCCCGGCGAGTCAATCGAGTTGGATCAAATACGCGTGATCCCGCCCCGACGCTTTTGCAACCCCGTCCCGCCTTTCTACGCGAGCCTCACTAGCCCTTGATTCGAGCCAGCAAAGTCTCGAGTTCCTTGGTCACGTCATCCATTTCGGCCATGCCATCGACCGTGTAGAACCGACCCTTGGACGCGTAATGCGGCAGGATCGGCGCGGTCTGCTGATGGTAGGCATCAAGCCTGGCCGCCACTGTCTCGCGGCGGTCGTCCGAGCGGCGGACGAACTCCGTCGAGTCGCAGGAATCGCACAAACCCGCCTTGGCGGTAGGCTTAAACGTATCGTGATAGCCGGTCCCGCACTTGGCACACGTGAAGCGGCCGGCGATGCGGTCCGTCAGGGCGGCATCATCGACCTTGAGCTCGATCACGCCGTCCAGCTTTAGCCCCTTCTCGTCTAGCATGAGGTCCAACGCCTCGGCCTGGGGCACGGTGCGGGGGAAACCATCCAAGATGAACCCACGCGCGCAGTCAGGCTGGGTGATGCGGTTGCCCAGCATGCCGATGACAATGGCGTCCGGCACCAGGGCGCCGGCTTCCATCAGCGCCTTGGCCTCCAGGCCAAGGGCAGTGCCCGCCTTGACCTCGGCGCGCAGCATATCCCCGGTGGAGATCTGTGCCATGCCGTGGCTCTCTTCGAGCCGCTTGGCCTGGGTGCCTTTCCCCGCCCCAGGCGGCCCGAGCAGTATGAGATTCACGCCTCTCGTCCTTCTTGCCGTGTAGTCTGTTCCGGTGGGCCAGGCGCCGCCTCAGCGCGGAGCACGCCCCTTGCCGCGGCCCTTCTTGATCAGGCCCTCATATTGATGCGCCAGCAGATGCGACTGGATCTGCGTGACGGTATCCATCGTCACCGTCACCACGATCAGCAGCGAGGTGCCGCCGAAATAGAACGGGACGTTGTAGTAGCTGATCAGGATTTCCGGCAGCAGACAGACAACCACGAGGTAGAGCACGCCGATGCTGGTCAACCGGGTCAGGATACGGTCGAAATATTGCGCGGTGGCGCTGCCTGGGCGGATGCCCGGTATGAAACCACCATTTTTCTTCAGGTTCTCCGCCGTCTCCTCCGGGTTGAACACAACCGCAGTGTAGAAGAACCCGAAGAAGATGATCATGCCCGCATAGGCGAGGATATAGAGCGGCTGGCCATGGCCGAGCAGCGCCGCGATCGAAGCCAACCAGTCTGGCCCGCTCTGCGAGAAGCCCGCGATGGTCGCCGGGATCAGCAGGATCGAGCTGGCGAAGATCGGCGGAATGACCCCCGAGGTGTTGATCTTCAGCGGCATATGGGTGGAATCGCCGCCGAACATCCGCTGGCCGACCTGGCGCTTGGGATACTGGATCACAACCCGGCGCTGGGCACGCTCCATGAACACCACGAAGGCAATCACGGCGGCCCCGAGGACGATGAAGACCAGGATGAACAGCGGCGAGAGCGCACCGGTGCGGCCGAGTTCGAGTAGATTGGCCATGGCATGCGGCAGGTTGGCCACGATACCGGCGAAGATGATCAGCGACGAGCCGTTGCCAACGCCGCGCGCGGTGATCTGTTCACCCAGCCACATCAGGAACATGGTGCCGCCAACCAACGTGACCACGCAGGAGACCCGGAAGAACAGCCCCGGATCGATGACCGCTGGGCCGAAGCTGCCGCGCATCCCCTCCAACCCGACGGCAATGCCATAGGCCTGGAACAAGGCGATGACGACGGTCAGGTAACGCTGGTACTGGTTCAGCTTCTTGCGGCCCGACTCCCCCTCCTTCTTGAGGGCTTCGAGCGAGGGGACCGCCGCCGACATCAGCTGGATGATAATGCTGGCCGTAATGTAGGGCATGATGTTCAGCGCAAAGACGGTCATACGCCCAAGCGCACCACCGCTGAACATATCGAACATGCCGAGAATACCGGCACCGCTGGACGATAGGATTTCACCCATGACCGAGGCATCGACGCCCGGGACCGGGATATAGGTGCCGATCCGGAAGACGATCAGCGCCCCCAGGGTGAACCAGATGCGCTTCTTCAGTTCGGTCGCCTTGGACAGCGTGCCGAGATTGAAGCTGGATGCGAGCTGCTCGGCCGCGGAGGCCATGCCGGTATCCTTCGTGTCACGCCCCCGGAGACTCGGGCGGCTCATCATGGAAGCGGCGCCGACCGGAAGGTCCGGGGCGCCGCAACTCAAGTAGCTAGAGTGCCGCCGCCGTCCGAGCAAGCCTGCCCAATAACCGGGCGGCAAGCGCGGCTGACGCCGGGAAAGTCATGCTCAGGCCTCGGCGACCTTGGCCGCGACCGTCGTGGTCACCGCGCCGCCAGCAGCCTGCACCGCCGCGATCGCGGCAGCCGACGCGCCGGAGACGGTCACCTGCACGGGGCGGGTGATCTCACCATTGGCCAGCAGACGCACGCCCGCAACCTTGCCGCCACGGATCAGACCGGCCGCACGGAGCACATCCTCGGTAACAGGCTGACCGGCATCGATCCGGCCGGCTTCGATCGCGGCGTTCAGCGTGCCGAGATTCACCGGGGCATATTCCTTGCGGAAGATGTTATGGAACCCACGCTTCGGCAGACGCCGATAGATGGGGAGCTGGCCGCCTTCGAAGCCGTTCAGCGACACGCCTTCGCGCGCCTTCTGGCCCTTTACGCCCTTACCCGACGTCTTACCCTTGCCGGAACCGATACCACGGCCAAGACGCTTCGACTTGGGCCGCGCACCGGGATTGTCGCGCAATTCATTCAGCTTCATAGCTCAATTCCTTCCATCCTGAGCCAGGCTCAGGACAGTTCCTCGACCTTGATCAGGTGAGCAACCTTGCGGATCATGCCGCGAACCGAGGGAGTATCCACGAGTTCGCTTGTGCGGCGCATCTTGTTCAGACCCAGACCGATCAGCGTTTCACGCTGACCAGGCAGGCGACCGATCGGTGAACCGGTCTGCGTCAGTCGGACCTTTTTGCTCTCAGGCATCTGCGCCCTCCTGCACTGCGGCGCCCGGACGGCTGCCAAGGATATCGCTGACCTTCTTGCCACGGCGCGAAGCAACCGAGCGGGGGCTCGCGCACTTCTGCAACGCGGCGAAGGTCGCCTTCACCATGTTATGCGGGTTGCGACTGCCGAGGCACTTGGCCACGACATCGCCAACACCCAGCGTCTCGAACACCGCACGCATCGGGCCGCCGGCGATGATGCCGGTGCCAGGAGATGCGGCGCGCAGGATAACGGAACCGGCCCCGAAGGTGCCCGTCACGTCATGATGCAGCGTGCGGCCTTCCTTCATGGGGACGCGGATCATCGTCTTCTTCGCGCGTTCGGTCGCCTTGCGGATCGCTTCCGGAACTTCGCGCGCCTTGCCGGCGCCGTAGCCAACCCGGCCTTTCTGATCGCCAACCACCACCAGTGCGGCGAAGGCGAAACGACGCCCACCCTTCACCACCTTGGCGACGCGGTTGATCGTCACCAGCTTGTCGATCAGATCATCGCCGCCGTCGCGGTCCCGTTCGCGCTCACGACCGTGACCACGACCGCCACCTTCCCTCGGTTCACGTGCCATTGCTCAGATCCCTCAGAAGTCCAGCCCGCCTTCGCGGGCGGCTTCGGCCAGCGCTTTCACGCGGCCATGATAGATATAGGAACCGCGGTCGAAGACGACTTCCTTGACACCGGCAGCCAGGGCACGCTCGGCGACGAGCTTGCCAACGGCCGTGGCCGCGTCGCAATCCGCGCCGGTCTTCAGGCTCTCGCGCAGGTTCTTGTCCAGGCTCGAGGCCGCGGCAAGGGTCTTGCCCTGCTCGTCATCGATCACCTGGGCGTAGATGTGCTGGCTGGAGCGAAACACAGAGAGACGCGGACGTCCCCCGGCCTTCCGGCGCAGCTGGAACCGCAGGCGCTCGCGCCGCCGTTCCCGCAAATCACGATTTGCGCTCATTACTTCTTCTTTCCTTCCTTGCGGAGGATGGTCTCGTTCTCGTACTTCACACCCTTGCCCTTATACGGCTCGGGCGGACGCCAAGCGCGAATTTCAGCCGCAACCTGACCAACCTGGCGCTTGTCCATCCCCTCGACCTTGATCGAAGTGGGCTTTTCGCAAACGATCTTGATCCCAGCCGGGATCGGATAGACCACGTCATGCGAGAAGCCGAGATTGATCACCAGGTTGCTGCCCTGCACTGCTGCACGGAAGCCGGTGCCAGTGATTTCCATCGTCTTCGAGTAGCCGACGGAAACGCCCTTCACCAGATTGGCGATCAGCGCCCGTGTCGTGCCCCACATCATGCGGGACTGACTGTCGCTGCCCGCCGGAGCAACGGAGACGCTGGAGCCTTCGGCCACCACCGTCACCTTGTCGGTGAGCGTGAGTTTCATTTCGCCGAGCTTGCCCTTGGCGGTGAGGATGCGATCAACGATCGCAACCTGCACACCGGCGGGGAGTTCGACAGGATATTTGCCAACGCGTGACATCGATCGCTCTCCGTCAGAACACGCGGCAGAGGACCTCGCCGCCAACATTGGCAGCGCGGGCCTCGGCATCGCTCAACACCCCGCGAGGGGTGGACAGGATAGAAATACCAAGGCCAGCATAGACCCTCGGCAGTTCCTTGATTTTGGAATACACGCGGCGGCCCGGCTTGGAGATGCGGGTGATCTCCTTAATAACCGGCTCGCCTTCGTTGTATTTCAGCTCGACGCGCAGCTGGTTCACACCAGGGCGCAGTTCTTCCGCGGAATAGCCACGGATAAAGCCCTCACGCTTGAGAACTTCGAGCACATTGGCACGCAGGTGCGAGGCCGGCGAGACGCAGCTCGTCTGGCGGGCACGTTGCGCGTTGCGGATGCGGGTGAGCAGATCGCCCAGCGGATCGGATAGCGACATTCTCGTGCCTCCTTACCAGCTCGACTTGGTCATGCCCGGGATCTGCCCGGCGCTGGCCAGATCGCGCAAGGCGATACGGCAGAGCTTGAACTTGCGGTAGTTGCCGCGCGACCGGCCGGTCAGCTCGCAGCGCAGACGCACGCGGGTGCGGCTTCCGTTGCGGGGCAGTTCGGCCAGCTTCAGCGTGGCGTTGAATCGGTCTTCCACCGGAAGCGTCTTGTCTTTGACAAGCGCTTTCAAGGCGGTACGCTTGGCTTTATCACGAGCTGCCATGCGCGTCCGCTTGATATTCCGGTTGACCTGAGAGGTCTTGGCCATCCTGTCTTTACCCTCCGGAACCTGCCGGGCGCACCCGGCGGTTTTCCAAAAAAAGCGTGTCGGCGTTACGTCTGTCTTAGGCGGCGAAGGGCAGATCGAAAGCCTTGAGCAGGGCCTTCGCTTCGGCATCGGTCTTAGCCGTGGTGACGAACACGATGTCCATGCCGCGAATTGCGTCCACCCGGTCGTAGTTGATTTCCGGGAAAACAATCTGCTCTTTCATGCCCATCGCAAAATTCCCGCGACCATCAAAGCCCTTGCCCGAAATGCCGCGGAAGTCGCGGACGCGCGGGAGAGCGATGGTGACCAGGCGGTCAAGGAATTCATACATGCGGTCGGCGCGCAGGGTCACCTTGCATCCGATCGGCAGACCCTTGCGAATCTTGAAACCGGCGATCGCCTTCTTGGCCACCGTCTTGACCGGCTTCTGACCAGCAATCGCGGTCAGCTCGGCCACAGCGGCGTCAAGCTTCTTCTGGTCGCCGGCGGCTTCGCCCACGCCCATATTGATGACGATCTTCTCGAGCTTAGGAACCTGCATCGGGTTCGTATAGTTGAACTCCTTCTGCAGAGAAGCCTTCACCGTATCGACATACCGCTGTTGCATCCGCGGCAGTTGGCGTGTCTCGGTCATTGCCGCGCTCCTCAGACTTCGATCACGTTGCCGGTAGCCTTGGCAACGCGGACCTTGCGACCGTCCTCGAGCACGCGGAAGCCAACGCGGGTCGGTTTGTCGGTCTTGGGGTCGATCAGTTTCAGGTTCGACAGATGAATCGTCGCCTCTTCGCGCACGATGCCACCAGGAGCACCCACACTGCGGGGCTTTTGATGCTTCGTGGCGATGTTGACGCCCTGCACGACGGCGCGGCTTTCCCGCGGAATCACGCGCAGAACTTCACCCTGTCGTCCGCGATCGCTGCCGGTAATTACCTGCACGCGGTCGCCCTTGCGAATACGCGCGGCCATTACAAAACCTCCGGCGCCAGCGAGATGATCTTCATGAACTTCTTGCCGCGGAGCTCGCGCACAACCGGGCCGAAGATGCGGGTGCCAATCGGCTCCTGCTGCTTGTTGATGAGCACGGCCGCATTCTTGTCGAAGCGGATCGCGCTGCCGTCGGGACGGCGCACCGGATAAGAGGTGCGCACGATCACCGCCTGGTGAACGTCGCCCTTCTTGACCTTGCCGCGGGGGATCGCGTCCTTGATGGACACCACGATCACGTCGCCGACCGAGGCGGTCTTCCGCTTGGAGCCGCCCAGCACCTTAATGCACTGCACCCGCTTGGCGCCGGAATTATCGGCGACCTCCAGGTTGGTCTCGGGATGGATCATTGTTCAGTACCTCTCAGACCGCGAGCACGGTATCGGTCGCGCGCTCGACGGACTCGCCGTTACGCTCGACAACCTGCCAGGTCTTGCGCTTGCTGATCGGGCGGCACTCTTCAATGCGCACCATATCGCCGACCTTGCAGCTATTGGCTTCGTCATGCGCCGCGTATTTCTTCGAGCGACGAATAAACTTCTTGTACAGCGGGTGCATGATGCGACGATCGACGGAGACCGTAATGGTCTTGTCCTGCTTGTCGCTGGTCACTCGCCCCGTCAGGACGCGCCTCGGCATCGCCCTTCTCCTCTTAAGACTGGGCGGCGGAACGCGAACGCTCCGCCTGGATGGTCTTCACCCGCGCGATATCGCGACGCACCTTGCGCACGCGGGCAACGGATTCGAGCTGGCCGGTCGCGCCCTGGAACCGCAGGTTGAACTGCTCGCGCTTCAGCTCGACCAGCATTTCAGTGAGCTGGTCGGGGCTCTTCGCCCGGATGTCGGTCGGCTTTGTCATATTACGCCTCCCCGATACGGGTGATGAACTTGGTCTTGATCGGCAGCTTCGCAGCGCCGAGAGTCAGGGCCTCACGGGCCAGATCGTTGGACACGCCATCGATCTCGAACATGATGCGGCCTGGCTTCACACGGGCGACCCAGAATTCCGGAGAACCCTTGCCGGAGCCCATGCGGACTTCGGCGGGCTTCTGCGAAACCGGAACATCCGGGAAGATACGTATCCAGACGCGGCCGGCGCGCTTCATGGCGCGGGTGATGGCACGACGGGCAGATTCAATCTGCCTCGCTGTCACGCGTTCCGGCTCCATGGCCTTAAGGCCGTAGGCGCCGAAATTTAGCGTGGTGCCACCCTTGGCGTCGCCATGGATGCGGCCCTTATGCGCCTTGCGGTATTTGGTGCGCTTGGGAGAAAGCATTGTCCTGTTCCTTCGTCCCGGCCTTTAGCGCTGCGGAGCCTGTTCGGCGGCGCGGCGATCCTGTGAGAGCGGATCGTGGGCGAGGATTTCGCCCTTGAAGACCCACACTTTAACGCCACAGGTGCCGTAAGTGGTCTTGGCTGTCGCGGTGCCGTAATCGATGTCAGCGCGCAGCGTGTGCAACGGCACCCGACCTTCACGATACCACTCGACGCGCGCGATTTCCGCGCCGCCCAGACGGCCACCGCAATTGATTC
>CANJOG010000060.1 GCA_947475475.1 Acetobacteraceae bacterium | reverse complement strand
CGATACCCATGCGGTCCCTCCCCTCCAGCTGCGCCGGGCATTTCGCCCCGGCTGTTGTTGATACTGATCGAGCCTATGTCAGCCCGTCACGCAGCGCAATCCACATCAGACAGATGGTGCGACAATCTTGCGGGTGGTCAACGCCGAGATCACCGCCGTGCTCCAGGACGGCACCACCATGGACCACCCCGCGCCAGGCCCGCCGGCGGTGGCAACGAGGATATGTTCCGGACTCGCAGTGATATAATTTCCCTGTGTGTCGCGATGCTTATAGTGATTGCCTTGACTGGCCGGATTGATGCCGGCGCGCAGCAACTCATCAGCACTGATGCGCGAGAGCACCGAGAGTTCCTGGGCGATCTCCTCTGGCCCGAGGCCGCCATCGCGCAGAACGCCGGCATGTTCGGGTCCGAGCAACACGAAAAAAGGCGCATCCCCGCCGGTCGAGCAGCCCGCGGGCATCCGCATGGCCGTGGCCAACACGCTCAACATATCGTGAACGCTCGGCTTCCAGCGATGCATCACCTGGCGCGGTGCCTCGCCGGAGAGCAGCGTCACGGTAGTCGCATCAGCCGAAAAACCTAGCCGCTCGCGCGCGCTTTTCCAGCCAGCGGGCGGCTCTGACTCGGCGAAATGGAAGCCTCCCTTGCCGTGATGGCCGAAGGTGCTGGCATCAAGTTCGCCAGGCAGCGCCTTGAGCACCGACATTGCGGCGATTCGCATGGCGCGCCCGATCGTCGCATTGGCGCGGTTGCCGGGGCTGAACAGGCCGGAGCCGGAGCGCATGTCGATCCGTTCGCCATAGGGGCCGGAGACAATGGCGGCGATGGCGGCCCCACCGGTCGAGCTGAGCACGGTGTTGAGATTGAACGCCGGATCGAAGGCGGCATCCCAGCTTGCCAGCACGACGGGGAAGTATTCCGGCTTGCAGCCTGCCATCACCGCGCTGGCAGCGGCCTGCCAGACATGCAAGGTGAGATCACGCTCTTTCAGCGTGCCAAGCCCTTCGTCGCGGTCGCGCCCGCCGGCGGCGATCATGCGCTCGATCCGCTCAATCGTGGGCGGCACGATGGGCAATCCGTCCGACCATGGCGCATCGAACGCACCCTCGATGGCGGCGTATTCGGACTCGAAGTGCTCGCTTAGCGAGTCGAAGGAACTGGAGTTCAAGATCGACATGGGATTGCCCGCTTCCGCCCGATTTTATGGTCTTTCGGGGCCAGCCTAGCGCAGACCCGCCCTCCCCGCACCACCCGAGTTTCAGGCCCCATGTTTTAGTCGCGGTACAGGCCGAGCTGATGCGGGTTCGGCCGGCGCAGATCGCCGCGCCGCATGGTCACGCCGACGCGGTCGAAAAACTCCAGGATTTCGATGGCAACCTTGCGCCCCAGTCCAATGCGGTCGCGGAACTGCGCGGCGGTGAACCAGCCTTCCGCCTGGGAATGCGAAACCTCGATGATGATCTCGACCAATTCGCCCAGCGTGGCGCGCGGATAGTAATGGTCCTGCGCCACCTCAGCCACCTTGCCGGCGCGCTGCATGCGGCGCAGCAGCGTGCGAATAGCGGATTCACCCTGGCGCAGATCGCCGGCCAGGTCACGCACGCGCGGCAGGCGGAATTCATCGGAATCGAGCAGTATGGCGCTGATCTTGCCCCACAGAATCTGGTCCAGCGGCGATAGCGCAATGGAATGGCCCGGCAGGCGCACCATCGTGCCTTCCATTACCAGCGCCCCGGCCTCGTGGAAGCGCCGCAGCACCGCGGTGAAGAGCGGCGGGCCGAGATAGGCCGCCTCCTGCCGCCGCAGCGCCTGCGCGCTCATGCCAGCAAGGTCGCGATTGGCGGCGTGGAAGGCACCCAGCGCCGCCGCCAGCCGCGCCAGCAAGCCGGCGAAAAACTCCGCGCTGGCGACATGCTCGATGCCATCGACACGCAGCGTCGTAAGGCCCAGATGCGAGGCAAGCTCCCCCCCCTGCTCGGCGCGCAGGCAGCGATCGGCCAGGAAGGCGGGCAACGGCACCAGATGCGGCGGGGTTGCGAGCAATCCGCCGAGCACGGCGGCGGAGTCGGACTGCCGCAGCACGTCACGAATGCGGGCGCGTTCTGGCGTTGCGCGCTTGCGCTGCGGGGCGCGCAGATCAAGGAAGCGGCCGCCGCCAATCGTGCGTGTCTGCGACACGTCGCGCAGGATGAAGCGGTCCAGTGCGCTGGCGGCGATGGGCTCTTCCAGGATGAGTTGCACATCACCCACCTGCCCCGGCACCGGCGGCGTGCCGAGATGCACCAGCCGCGCGCCAACCTCGGCCGTGGCGTGATGCAGCCGCACCGGCATCCACTGGCCCGGCGGCTTTTTCTCCGATGGCAGCACGCGCAATTCGGCATCGATGCGCGCGGTGGGTGCATGCAGGCTGGGCGCGACCACCATGTCGCCGCGATGCGCATTTTCCTTGCTGATCGACGTCCCGGCGAGATTCAGCGCCGCGCGTGCCCCGGCGCCGGCTGTCTGCGTCGCCCGGTTCTGCGCATGAATGGAACGGATGCGTGCCTCCAGGCCGGAGGGCGAGAGCAGCACCGCATCGCCGACCGAGGCCACGCCATCGAGAATCGTGCCGGTCACGATCGTGCCTGCCCCGGACAGAGTGAAAGACCGATCAACGGCCAGGCGGAACGCACGGGAGTCATCGCGCGCGCCAAGTGCCGCCGCCTCCGCATCCAGCAACGCCAGTAGCGCCTCGATCCCCTTCCCGGTGACGGTTGAAACGGGCAGTACGCGTGAACCCTCCAGCGCTGTTCCCCGCAGCGCCTCGCCAATTTCCAGCTCGCGTAGCAGCAGCGTGTCGGCATCGACCAGATCGGATTTGGAGAGCACCACGCAGCCATGCGCGAGGCCGAGCAGGTCGAGGATGTCCAGATGCTCGCGGGTCTGCGGCATCACCCCGTCATCGGCGGCAATCACCAACAGCACGAAATCGATGCCATGCGCGCCAGCCAGCATCGTGTGCACGAAACGCTCATGGCCCGGCACATCGACAAAACCCATGACGCCAGTGGGGCGCGGCAGATAGGCAAAGCCGAGCTCGATGGTGATCCCACGCGCCTTCTCTTCCTTCAACCGATCTGTGTCGGTGCCGGTGAGCGCCTTGATGAGCGAGGTTTTGCCATGGTCAATATGGCCTGCGGTGCCGACAATCATGCAGGCAGGGTACCCGCTTACCGGCCAATCAGGAAGAGGTTCACGCCCGCCGGACGGAAGCCCTCCTCGCGCACCAGTATATCGAGGCCGAGGCTGGCGACGTCATCAGCCACGGCATCCAGCGTGGTGCCCTCATCCTCGGCCATGATCTTCACGTAGGAGCGACATTCGTCGCAGCATTCCGCCTTCACCTGTCCGTCCGCGCCCTCGATCTGCTGGTAGTGGATGCCCTTGGTCGAGGAACAGGCGAGGCATTTGATGCGCACAGCGTTCCAGCGCGCCGCGCACAACGAGCAGGTACAGAAGCGGGTGCGCTCCGAGCCCTGCCAGCCAACAATGCCGGAACTGACCGGCGAGCCGCCGCAAACCGGGCAGACGCCATCGGCGATAAACGCCAGTTTCCCGGCATCGAAACGCGCGGCGGCGCGGGCGAAATGTACCTGCAAGGCGGCTCCGAGAAACACATGCTCGGGGATCGCCTCGACCGGAATGGCATCGTCCAGCACGTTGCGGATCGCCTCGGCGAGCGCCTCCGGCTCGGCATTTCGCAGGCGCTCCAGCGCGGCGTGGGCGGGCTCCGGCATGTCGATGGCGCTGAGTGCGGCAAGCAGGCGCGCGAGCGTTTCCTGCACCACCGCATCCGGCGTAAAAGGCGAACGTGGCAGCACCGGCATTGAGAATTCCACCGCGCGAGCGATGGCGTCCGCATCCGGCAGCACTGGAGTCGGCAGCGTGTCCACAATTCCGTGCTGTGCATCCGCAATATCGGCCAGGAACTGCAAATAAGGAGCGAGGTCATGCCCCGGCGCCAGCGCACGGAACCGCGCTGCGCGGCGGGCAAACAGCGTTGCCGGATCGGGCAGCACGATCACCGGCGGGCGCGCTTCCGTACCGATTTCCACGGGCGGGAAATTCGGCGTTGTGCTCTCGCTCATGTGAGACTCACGCGGAAAAGCCGCATCAGGCCTTCCCGGCGCGCCCTTCCTTTGCCGCCTCTTCGCGCAGCCATTTGCGGTGATGGCGCCAGGCCCAGCCAGCCGTGACCGAGCCGGTCGTCATGGCCGAAATCGTGCCGCGCACCCAGATCGCCGCATAGACATGCGCGATCAGGATCAGGATCACGACCACCGCACCGATCGCATGGATCAGTGCTGCGTAGCGCTTGGTCTCCACCCTGGAATATTGGGCGAAATACTGGTCCCAGATCAGCAGGCCCGAGATGACCAGCACGAGGATCAGCAACGCCATACCCCAGAACACGAGTTTCTGACCGGCATTGTATTTGCCGATTTCCGGCACGCGCTCCTCATCGCCCTTCAGCACCGCCGGCAGTGCCCGCATCCAGGCGCTGTCATCAGCATTGGGAAGATTGAGCCGCACGAAACGGAAGAACAGCCCGGCAAAGCTCACCACCAGCACGACGCCGATCCAGGGATGGATAGCGCGCGTGCTGGCCCCGCCGCCAAACAGGTTGGTGAGGAAGAATAGTGAAGGGTGGAACAGGCTCATGCCCGACAATGCAAGCAGCACCAGCGAAATTGCCGTCACCCAGTGATTGGCCCGCGCCGGTGCAGTGTAGCGCGAGACTGTACCCGGAGTGCCACTCATACCTGGTCCTCCTGCACTTTCGCGCCCTTTTTCTCATCCTCCGCGGTGACGCGGTTGGCTCCCATCACGGCGTGGTGGACGAAGCCCGCCACGGCCGCGAGGCCGATCAGGCCAAGGCCGCCGATCTTGCCGATGCCCTTCCAGGCCTGCACCACGCGCGAAATATGCGGGTCCTTCGGCAGGTTGGCATAGATCTGCGGCTGGTCTGCATGATGCAGCACATACATCACATGCGTGCCGCCCACGCCCGGTGGATCGTACAGACCCGCCTGGTCATAACCGCGTGATTTCAGATCGGCGATGCGTGTATCAGCCTGCTTCTTCATCGCCTCCTTGGTGCCAAAGGTGATCGCCTGGGTCGGGCAGGCTTTCGCGCAGGCCGGGCCCTGGCCGACGCCGACACGGTCCACGCAGAGCGTGCACTTGGTCGCTTTGACTTCCACCTTGGAAATACGCGGCACATTGAAGGGGCAGCCCTTCACGCAATAGCCGCAGCCGATGCAGTTATCGGAGTCGAAATCGACGATGCCGTTGGCATATTGCACGATGGCGCCGGGGCTCGGACATGCCGCGAGGCAGCCCGGATCGGCGCAATGCATGCAGCCATCCTTGCGGATAAGCCATTCCAGATCGCCGGTCATCGGATTGTCCCATTCGGTGAAGCGCATCACCGTGAAGGAATTCTCCGTCAGGTCGATCGGATTGTCATAAACGCCGTGATTGATGCCGACTGGTTCGACCTTGTCGTTCCATTCGAGGCACGCCGACTGGCAGGCCTTGCAGCCGATGCATTTCGAGACGTCGATCAGCTTGGCGACTTCGTTGGCGGAAGGCTGCAATGCGCCGGTAATGCCGCCTTTGGTCGCCGATTTGCGAACGATCTCGAGCGTGGAGGGAACCGATGATGTTGCCATGTCTATGTCCCTCCCTTCACGCTATCGCCGGGCCGCTGTCGATACGCTCGACATTGACCAGGAAGGCCTTGAATTCCGGCGTCTCAATATTCGCATCGCCCACGAAGGGCGTCAGCGTATTGGTGCCAAATCCAGGACGCGCCGCGCCGATAAAGCCGTAATGGATGGGAATACCCACCACATGCACGGTCTTGCCGTCGCAGATCATCGGCTTGATGCGCTTGGTGACCACCGCCTTGGCCTTGATGAAGCCGCGGGCCGAGGACACGCGCACCCAGTCGCCCTTGGCAATGCCCTTTTCCGCGCCAAGCTGTTCGGAAATCTCCACGAACGCCTCCGGCTGTAACATTGCGTTGACCCGCACATGCTTGGTCCAGAAATGGAAATGTTCCGTCAGGCGATAGGTGGTCGCCGCATAGGGGAACTTGTCGGATGTGCCGAGAGCCGCCAGATCGCCAGGGAAGATGCGCGAGACCGGGTTGCCCCTGATCTTCGCGTTCAGCACGTTGGGGATCGGACTTTCAAACGGCTCGTAATGCACGGGGAAAGGCCCGTCGCGCATCATGCCGCGCACCCAGAGCCGGCTTACGCCTTCCGGATTCATGATGAAGGGCATCACGACGTCGGGTTTCGAGGCCGGCGCGATGTCCGGGATGTCGTATCCCGCCCATTTGGCGCCATCCCATTCGATCAGCTTGCGCTTCGGATCCCAGGCCTTGCCCGACACATCGGCCGAGGCGCGGTTATACAGGATGCGGCGATTGGCCGGCCAGGAGAAGGCCCAGCCCGGATGGTTGCCCCAATCGTCCCGCTCGCTGTTGTCGCGCCGCGCCATCATATTGCCGGCTTCGGTGAAGCAGCCTGAATAAATCCAGTTGCCGCAGGTCGTGGAGCCGTCATCGCGCAGCACCGCGAAGCCGGGCAATTGCTTGCCCTTTTCCAGCAGCACTTTCGACGCATCCGCCGGATCGTAAAGCGTCTCTAGCGCCGAGCCATTGATTTCGCGTGCGATCTCTTCCGGTGTCGCTTCGTTGGTATCCTTATAGGGCCAGCGCAGTTTGAGAATCGGATCGGGGAAGGCCCCGCCCTCCTTCTCATACAGCGCCTTCAGCCGCAGCCAGAGCTGCGACATGATCCACACGTCACTCTTCGCCTGGCCCGGCGCATCGCCGCCCGGCCAGTGCCATTGCAGCAGGCGCGAGGAATTGGTCAGCGAGCCTTCATCCTCGGCAAAGCAGGTGGCCGGCAGCGAGAAGACCTCAGTCTGGATATCCTTCGGGTTGACGTTGTTGATCTCGCCGTGATTTTCCCAGAACCGCGCGGTCTCGGTTTCCAGCGGGTCCATGACGACGAGGAATTTCAGCTTCGACAATGCCGCGAGCGACTTGGCGCGATTGGGGAAGCTCTGCAGCGGGTTGAAGCCCTGGCAGAAATACCCGTTCATCTTGCCCTGCGCCATCATGTCGAAGGCGCGCAGGATATCGTAGCCCGGCACATCCAGCTTGGGCAGATAGTCATAGGCCCAGTCATTATCCTTCGTCGCCGCATCGCCCCACATGGACTTCTGGAAGCTGACGAAGAACTTCTTGTAATTCTGCCAGAAGCTCATCTGCCCAGGCTGCAACGGCTTGAAGCCGCGCGTGCCCATATATTTGGCGAAATCGACTTCCGCCTCGACCGGCATGTTCAGATAGCCGGGGATGAGGTTGGACATCAGGCCCAGATCGGTCAGGCCCTGGATGTTTGAGTGCCCGCGCAACGCATTCATACCGCCGCCGCGCATGCCCATATTGCCAAGCAGCAACTGGATCATCGCCATGCCGCGGATATTCTGCGAGCCCTTGGAATGTTGCGTCCAGCCGAGCGCATACATCGACGTCATCACCTTGTCGGGCTTGGACGTCTCGCCGATCATCTCGGCGACCTTGAGGAACTTCGCCTTCGGCGTGCCGCAGATGCGTTCCACCATCTCAGGCGTGTAGGTGGCGACATGCTTCTTCAGCAACTGCCACACCGTGCGCGGATGCGCCAGCGTCGGATCGGTCTTCACATAGCCGTTTTCGTCGAACTCGTGTTCCCAGGTCGAGCGGTCATAATCCCGCTTGGCCTCGTCATAGCCGGTGAACAACCCGTCCGCGTAGCCGAAGCCTTCCTTGACGATATAGGAGGCGTTGGTGAAGGCCTTGGTATATTCCCACTGAATCTTGTCGTTGCTGATCAGGTAGTTGATCACGCCGAGCAGGAAGGCGATGTCGGTGCCCTGGCGGATCGGCGCATAGAAATCCGCGACGGCGGCCGAGCGCGTGAAGCGCGGATCGACCACAATCAACTTCGCGCCACGCTTGGCTTTCGCCTCGGTGACCCATTTAAATCCGCACGGATGGGCTTCGGCGGCATTGCCGCCCATGATGACAACAAGATCGGTGTTCTTGATGTCGGTCCAGCTATTCGTCATTGCACCGCGGCCAAACGTCGGGGCGAGACTCGCCACCGTCGGGCCGTGTCAGACTCTTGCTTGGTTATCGAAGACCAGCATGCCCGCGCTGCGCACCACCTTGTAGGTGACAAACGCGGTCTCGTTCGTCGTCGCCGACGCGGCGAGGAAACCGGTGGAAATCCAGCGGTTGACCGTCTGCCCCTTGTCGTTCTTCGCAACGAAATTCTTGTCGCGGTCGTCCTTCATGAGCCGGGCGATCCGGTCCAGCGCCGCGTCCCAGGTGATGTCCTCGAACTTGTCCGAGCCCGGCTTGCGCACCATCGGCTTGGTGGCGCGGGTGGGGGCCTT